>DATGOL010000113.1:0-82886 GCA_035306065.1 Gemmatimonadales bacterium
ACGCTCTGCTGCACCGTTCAAGCAGGGGGAGCGGCGCAGGTCCACCGCCGAGCAGTACGCACCGCAGTGACGGTGGATAAGGCTTGTTTGCCCGCTCGTCGAGCATACGCTTGAGCATCACGGCCACTACGGACACGATGCTTGCTCTTCCCGTATCAATGGCGGCGTTCACCCTGGCAGCATCGAATCCGTCATGGATCTCCGCCGCAATCCCATAAATGGCGGCCCTGGTGAGGATCGACAGCCCGCCAACGTGAAAGAGCGGAAGCGTGGCCAGCCAGCGGTCGTCTGGCTGAGTTCCCATGTTCAGTGCACTCCCGATGGCACTCCACCAGAAGTTCCCCACGGACAGCATTGCACCGCGCGCAACGCCCGTGGTGCCGGAAGTGTGGATGATCGCAAGTATGTGCCCGGAGTCGTGCCTCACGCGGAGCGGAACATCCGCTTCCGTGGCATCCTCCAGTGCAGGGATACCGAATGAGACGGCGGCATCCCGGTCAGCAGCCGCCATTGCTGTTGCAACTGTCGGCAGGCCGACATTCGCTCCCGGCAGCCGATTCATGCCTTCGGCTTCGTTGAGCAGCGGTTCTTCGGTCGCGTCTTGCGATCCAGCGAACCGGCTTGCTGAATGCCGGTCCACCAGGAGCATGCGCGCGTCAACCGTGATGAGCTGACCTCTCAACTCAGACGCGCTCAGCCGGTAATTGAGCGGAACCAGCGTGGCGCCGAGCCGGAGTATGGCGTGAGGTAGGATTGCCGAACATGCGCCGTTCTGGAGGCAGGTTGCCACCCTGTCACCAGCAGCCACACCGAACGATGCGAGTTTCCTGGCAGTTGCGCTTACCTCGGAATTCAACTGGCCGTAGCTGTATTCTCCATCGCCGGCTATCAGCGCAATACGATCGGGGTTGACATTCGCCTGGTGAGCCACCCAGTCGGGCAGCGAATCACGCAGCCCATCATCTCCGGACTCAGGGTTCCACTCAGGCAACGACTTGGGCCGCCCTTCCATCTCGCTCAATCGCTTAACGTGCGTTCAGAAGGCCAGCCGTGAACAGCAGGCCGAACAGGAGCAGCAATCGTCCGCTCCCCCCCAGCAACGGGTTGAGGTCAGCACCCGCCCTGCCGGCCATCACCGCTCTCACGAGAGTCCATGCGTACGGCGCAGCGAGCAGCGGAAGGAGCATCCAGCGCTGGCCCGGGCCCGAGAGGCCAATCACCAGCGGAACTGCGAACGCTGCAACTACAAGCACAGCATACTGGATGCGGGTGGCCCTGTCACCGATGCGCACCGCAAGCGTGTTCTTGCCTGACGCCAGGTCTGTCGGACGGTCGCGCAGGTTGTTGATCACCAGGATGTTCGTGACCAGGAAGCCGATCGGCATTGAAGCGATCAGTGCTGGCCTTGTCCATTCGTCGGACTGCAGGTACGCACTCCCAGCCACCGCAATAAGCCCGAAGAATACGAACACGAACACGTCGCCCAGCGCATGGTATCCGAAAGGCCAGGGACCACCGGTGTATGCAAGCCCGGCAACTATGGAAAACACTCCGATGGCAACAATGGGCCATCCGCCAACCGATGCCAGGTAGAGCCCGGCGACTGCTGCAGCACCGAACGAGACGATGATTCCCCTGCGCACCTCGGCCGCACTCAGAAGACCGCTTTGCGTAACACGCACAGGCCCCAGCCGACCTTCATGATCCACTCCACGATGAAAGTCCGAGTAGTCGTTCGCGAAGTTGGTGCCCACCTGGATCAATAACGATGCAAGGAGCGTTGCCAGGAATACCACGGGCCGGAATGTTCCTGCGTGTGCAACTCCTACGGCGGTGCCCACGAGCACTGGTACTGCAGCTGCCGGCAAGGTTGCAGGGCGTGCGCCGAGCAGCCAGGCATGAGCGCGTCCCGGTGCGGCTGGCGCTCCGGATCCGGGAACGCTCGTTAAGCTCACGGGAATCGCGGAAATTTGGAGAAATCCGGCTCGCGCTTCTCGAGGAACGCGTTCTTGCCTTCCCTGGCTTCCTCCGTGAGGTAGTAGAGAAGCGTGGCGTCACCCGCCAATTGCTGCAGTCCGGCCTGGCCATCCGTGTCCGCATTGAATGCGGCCTTGAGAAATCGAATGGCCGTAGGGCTCTTCTGCACGATCTCGCGTGCCCACTGAAGCGCCTCGTCACGAAGGTTCTCGAGCGGAACAACCGTATTCACCAGGCCCATGTCCAGCGCCTCACGCGCACCGTACTCACGGCAGAGGTACCAGATTTCGCGTGCCTTCTTGTGCCCCACCACGCGAGCCAGGTAGCTGGCACCGTAACCAGCGTCAAAGCTGCCCACACGCGGGCCGGTTTGGCCGAATCGGGCGTTCTCGGCCGCAATCGTCAGGTCGCACACCAGGTGCAGTACGTGCCCGCCGCCAATCGCATACCCCGCCACTACCGCTATCACGGGCTTCGGGAGGAATCGAATCTGCTTCTGAACGTCAAGGATGTTCAGCCGCGGCACATGATCGCCGCCAACGTAGCCGCCCTCGCCGCGCACGCGCTGGTCACCGCCGGAGCAGAATGCGAGATCGCCTTCGCCCGTGAGAAGCACCACGCCCGTGGTGAGATCATCTCGCGCATGATTGAAGGCGTCTATCAACTCGCCAACTGTCTCGGGCCGGAAGGCATTGCGCACCTCCGGACGATTGATCGTGATACGGGCTATGGCTTCGCCGGCTACTCGCTCGTAGCGAATGTCCGTGTATTCCTTGATCGTCGTCCACTCCACGCTCATTCGAAAATCTCCTCGGGAATCCGGGCACATCCCGCATGCCTGTGCAGCACAGCGCTCAACATCCGCAAACTAAGGTAAATCGTCTGCAGGCCGCTTTGCCGGTCTTGCCGCCCGCTCGGAATCTACCGAACCAGGAACTCCTCAACCGTCTCGGCGTAGGCGTCGAAACGCTCCAGGTGGGCGGCGTGACCGGCCTCCGGCAGCACACGAAGTTCCGCGTGCGCAACGGCGTTCTGCATTTCCTGCGCGAATTCCACATAGCGCGGGTCCAGTTCGCCTGCGATCAACAGGGTGTTCATCCGCAGGGAGCTCAACTCTCCAGCCACCGAGGGAAGCTCTCCAGCACCTGCGCCCCGCAGGCTGTTCGCCAGCCCCGCGGCCTGGTTACAAAGCCGCTGGGCGCGAAGCTGCATTCGCCGGGCGTCCGGCAGCGACTCCTGGCTCGACCAGAGCGGGAGTGCCTCCCATCGCTCAACGAACGCCTTCACTCCCTCGCGCTCGATGAACTCCGCGAGGTCGGCGTCTGCCCGCCGTCGCGCCTCACGTTCGGCGATGTTCGCTATACCAGGCGAAGCACTCTCCAGCACCAGTGCGGAAACACTGGAGCCATGCCGGAGCGCCAGCTGGAGCGCCGCCCTTCCGCCCATCGAGTAGCCAAGCACCGCCGTCTTGCCGATGTTGAGCGAGCGCAGCAGCCTAACGAGTGAATCGGCAAGCCGGTCCAGCCTGAAGTGCCATACGTCGCGTGGTGCGGACGACAGGCCATGTCCCGGCAGGTCCACGGCTATGGTCGTCATGCGTGGAGACAGCCGCTCTGCGAGCTCGTTCCACGTGAGGGACGATCCTGTGAATCCGTGCAGCAGGAGCAGCGGCGGTCCGGCGCCCGCCACACGAGCATGCAGACGCATTCCATTACCGACGTCCGCAAAGACCGACGATCCCGGCGGGCTCCCGCTCATTCCAGCCTGTCGGCCTCCACGGCCTCCAACGCTTCCGCGTCGGCCTCAGGCTCCTCGGCCCTTGCGCGGGGCGTCGTGTCCAGCACTTCCGGGCCCGCAACAATGCTCCCGGCGTTCCTCACTGCACCGTTCTCTCTACCCGCATGCGCCAGATCCTCGAGCGCAGCGAAAACCGCGGCATACGCATCACGATGCAGATGCACGTTTCGATTGCGCTCGGTTTGCACTTCTACAATGTGCAGCCCACCGGATTCGAGGCCGTTTTGCAGGCCGCTCCGCAGTTCGGCAACATCGTTCGCAACTGTGTACTTCGCGCCGTACATCTCTGCGGCCAATGCGAACCTGAGGCCGAGCGGCGTTCCGAACAGCTTCTCGAAGTGCTGCGGATAGTCCGCCTGCGGCAGAAAGGAGAAGATGCCGCCACCATCATTGTTCACAACCACGATGGTGACGTCCAGGTGGTGCTGCATAGCCGCCAGCAGGCCGTTCATGTCGTGGTAGAAGGCCAGATCACCGATAACGAGCACCACCGGACCATCGCCGCTGACGCGTGAGGCAGCGGATACGCCGAGCGCGGTTGACACCACACCGTCAATCCCGTTGGCACCACGATTGCCGAGAACTCGTGTGCGACGTTCGCTGCCAGGTGCAAAGGCATCCAGGTCTCTCACGGGCATGCTGTTGCTAACGAACAGGGTACCCGCATCGGGCAGCATCGAAGCCACCTCGAACAGAACGCGCCCCTCGAAGTTTTCGGAGAGCGACTGCGTGTAGCAGTGGAGCGCGGTACCTGTAGCGACATCGGCCTGCTTCCATGCCGCGAGCCAGCGTGATTCTCTTACGGCAGCGGATCGCTGCACCTCCTCCAGGAGTGCACTGGCGAGCAGCGCCGGGTCTGAGTGCAGGATGTCCGCTGCCATGAGCGTAGGATCGGGCCAGCGGGCCGGGTCCACGATCATCACCCGTGCACTCGAACAGTGCTCGAGGAATTGCAGCAGGGT
This sequence comes from Gemmatimonadales bacterium, assembly GCA_035306065.1. Taxonomy (GTDB): domain Bacteria; phylum Gemmatimonadota; class Gemmatimonadetes; order Gemmatimonadales; family Gemmatimonadaceae; genus JBBQHX01. The sequence continues at coordinate 4,737 of DATGOL010000113.1, forward strand.
CTTCGAAGTAGGCGTGCTGCCGAACCGAATTACGAGGTCCGGCGTAAATCGCCCGGCGGTATCTGCATGACGCAGGAAGGTGTCGTAGCGATCGATGATCGCCGACCTCTCGTGCGGCCCCCAGCGCAACTGCGAGAGCGGGTCGGCAAGCAATGGAGCCTGCAGCGCGGACGCGAGCTCGGCCAGCGGCCGTGAAAGCCGCGCGTCAGGCTGCGGCCCGCACACGATCATCGGGTTTCGCGACGCCAGCAGAGCATCTGCAATTGTTCTGACGGTTGCTGGCGAGAGCGTTGGCAGCGCGTCGTGTACCGTTACCCAGGGTGTATCCCGCCCGCTTTCGCGTGCATTTTCAGCAGCGCTGCCGCCGGCAGTGGCGTCAGCGTACTCACTTCCCGGGATACCCGCACTCGCAGCAGTGTCCTCACCACCATTCATCGAGGCCAGCTCATGCGGCAGCGGAGTGAGCGGCTCGCGAAAGGGAAAGTTCAGGTGCACCGGCCCCGCCGGCACAGCGCGGGCAGTGGCCACTGCACGGCCTGCAAGGCTGCGCGCATAACGCAACATTACAGGTGAGGCAGCCTGCAGTTCCACGTTCACGAACCACTTCGCGAACCCGCCGAACAAACGGTGCTGGTCGATCGTCTGTGTGGCACCCACGTCGTGCAGCTCCGGAGGACGATCAGCCGTCATCAGCAGAAGCGAAACCGATGAAGCGTGCGCCTCCACCGCGGCCGGAAGCAGGTTCGCCGCCGCCGTTCCGGATGTACACAGCACGGCCACCACCTGCTGAAGCGCCTTCGCCATGCCGAGTGCGAAGAAGCCCGTGGAGCGCTCATCCACGTGCATCCAGACTTCCAGGCCCGGATGTTCCGCCAGCGCGAGCGCCAGCGGCGTGGATCGCGAACCCGGCGCAATGCACACATGCTTCACGCCAGCGCGCGCGAGTTCCTCGACAAAGGCAATAACGGAACTGAAGCCGGCAGCGGTGTGCTCAGTGCTCACGGGTGGAGGTGTAGGGTTCGGAAGACACGGCTGACGCTGCACGCCTTCGGCAGGCATCATGAGATGCGCCCGGGCGGCGCCTGATCGGTAAAGATGGCTGGCGAAGGCGCCAGCGGGGAGTGTTGCGGCAATCCCGTGCCCCGTCGTTCGCAGCAGGAACAGCAGAGGTTGGTAGGGATCGCACGGCGTATTATGGTCCTCTCATGCCTCGAGAAGCTACCGTCTGGTTGAGAATGGAGGGGGCAGGAGTGCTCATTGTGAGCCTCCTGCTCTATAACCGACTCGGGGCGGGCTGGCTGATTTTCCTGGTGCTTCTGTTCGTGCCGGACTTCTCGATGCTCGGCTACCTCGCGGGGAAGAGGGTGGGTGCAACGATCTACAACGCGGCGCACACTTACGTGGCTCCGCTGGTGCTGGCGGTAGCCGGGCTCCTTCTGGACGCAGCAACTCCGGTCTGGCTCGCAACCATCTGGACGGCACACATCGGCCTCGACCGGCTCCTCGGCTACGGGCTGAAGCTGACCACCGGGTTCCGGGACACGCATCTTGGTCCCATCGGACGGACGGCCCGACCGTGAGGAAGGGATTGCGATACGCTACGTTCGGTTCTCTCCTTCACCCGCCACGACATGAACCTCAGGGTAAAGCGTGTTTACGACGAACCGTCCGGTGATGACGGCCTGCGAGTTCTCGTAGACCGACTGTGGCCGCGCGGGCTGAGCAAGGACGCGGCTGCGCTGGACCTCTGGATTCGTGAAATCGCGCCGTCTGACGAGCTGCGAAAGTGGTACTCGCATGACGACAAGCTCTGGAAGGAGTTCCGCAAGCGTTATTTCGCCGAACTGGATGCAAATGCGGATGTCGTGAAGGAGCTTCGTGATTACGTGGGAAGGCACAAGGCAACGCTGCTCTTCTCCACGAAGCACACCGAGTACAACAACGCCACGGCGCTGCTGGAGTACCTCACGAGGTGAGCACGGACAGGGTTACTGGAGAATCAGACTCGATGCCCATCAGTTCAAGCGTTCTCGCCAGGAACAACTGGCGCGCCGTGTCTTCGCAGCGATTCGAGGTTGCGGTGCTCCCCTGGGGAGCAACCGAGGCCCACAACTACCACCTGCCTTACGGCACCGACACCATCCAGGCATCGCGCATTGCGCAAGCGGCTGCAGAGGCTGCCAGGCTCGGAGGTGCCAGGGTCATGGTACTTCCGGCGATTCCGTACGGAGTGCAATCCGGCCAGCTGGACATTCCGTTCTGCATGCACGTGAACCCGGCAACCCAGGCGGCGCTGTTGCGCGACATCGTAGGTTCACTCGAGCGGCACGGCGTGCGCAAGCTGGTGCTGGTGAACGGCCATGGCGGCAACGACTTCAAGTCCATCATACGTGAGATCCAGCCGCTCACTTCCGTGTTTCTATGCACGATGGACTGGTATCGCAGCGTTTCCCCTTCCGGATACTTCGATGAACCCGGTGACCATGCCGGAGAGCTGGAAACGAGCGTAATGATGCACCTCGCACCCGACCTTGTGCTGCCGCTTTCGGAAGCTGGTGACGGTGCGGCTCGCGAGTTCACTGTGACGGCACTGCGCGAGGGGTGGGCATGGTCTCCACGCAAGTGGACGCAGGTTTCCCGGGATACCGGTGTGGGCGACCCGCGTGCGGCATCGGCGGAGAAGGGCAGCGCATACGTTGCGGCCGTGGTTCAGCGCATTGCGAGCTTCCTGGTTGAACTCTCCGCGATGGACCCCGACGCGGCGTACGGGTCGGCGCCGCCCGAGGCCTGACGCCGGGTGTCGGCGCTCTGAGCACGTGCGGAGGTGTGGGAAAGCGTGAAAGGGCGGTGTCCGGATGGACACCGCCCTTTCACGCCTGACTCGCTACACCGAAGCTACGGACGCGAGTACTCGTTGCGACCCGCGGCTCGTGTATCCTTCACGCGCTCAACCGGCAGATTCTGGTGCGTCATCACTCGCATCATCGGCACCTGCTGCCCCATTGACAGCTGACGCTCGATGCGCGTACGCAGCCGCTCGCGCTGGTCTGCCGGCATCGTGGAAAGCTCCATGTCGGCGCTCCTCGCGAATTCCTCCATCGCTTCATCCACCGTGGCCGGGCGCACTTCGAGAACGTGGTCTGCCCAGCCCCACGTGATCAGGTTGTCATCCGATTCCGGCTCCATGAGGTAGCTGATCAGGTTGGCGCGTGACTGCGCCGTGGGAATCCAGAACCATCCCGGCACTGCCTCCACCTGCTCGGAAGCCTTGGTTACTTCAACTGACTTGAGGTAGTGTCCCTGGAAGTAACTGTCACGGCTGACGGACGTTGCGCTGTACACTTCGGCCGCGATGCTTGCCGGCTCGCGGAAGCGATAGACGGCGATATCGTGATCGAGCAGGCGCGGGATCATGTGCGCCATGGAAGGCGGCAGAAGGTAACCCACGGGGCGCGGCGTAGTGCGCGTGGTCTGATACTTCAGGAACACCGGCACGTTGCGCAGCGTATAGCCAGCAGATGCATTCGCGTCAGGCATCCACACGGGCTCCGTGCCGCGGGACACAAGCTCATAGTCGAGCACGATCGGATCGCCGCCCTTTGCACCCGCAGCATAGGCACGCTGCCGTGCACCGGTAGTCACGGCGCGGATTGCCTCACGCTGCTCGGATGCGGCCCGAAGGATTGCCCGCGTGGCGAGGAAGCCGCCGCGAACCTGGTGAAAGTATCGCTCCTCCTCAGGGATCGGACGCACGCTGCCGTTGCGCATCACGCGATGTGTGTTGCTCGGCGTTTCCAGCAGGATGCCGATGGAGTTCGTGAGGCCGGTGTAGACATGGTGCTTGCGCGGCTCCACGGAGGTCGAGCCCCAGCCCTGCACGCCATTCAGTGCCCTGGGCCCCGAATAGTCAAATGCAGCGTAGTCCTCGGCGGCGACAGCCTCACGAATCTTCGGGAAGATGTTCTGGTACGGATACATCCGAAGCGCCGAGTCGGCCGCGGGATTCAGTGTGCCCTGGTACGTGATGACGTAAGGCGCGGAGCCTCCGTGATGGCCGTCCACGTGAATGTCCGGTGTCCACTCATTCATCACCTGGGTTACGAGCGCCTGGATCTCCTGTGACTCCAGCTTCAGGTAGTCACGGTTCATGTCATAGCCGGCCTCGTTCGTACGCCGGCGAACCTCACCTCCGTCGGGGTTGATCAGCGGGAGGGCGAGTACGATGACGTCGCGCAGCAGCGGACGCAGATCTCCGCCCACGAGGTCCTTCGCAATCAGCTGAACCGACTCCTTCGGAGATACTTCACCGCCATGAACGGATGGCGCGAGCAGCACGATGGTCTTGCCGGAACGCAGCGCGTCCTGCGGATTCGTGATTGCCGGTTCCGCAATGATCACGAGCGGCATCTCGCGGCCGAGCAGCGTGTGCGTGAGCGGCTGCATGCTCACGATTTCGCTCATTGCGTCCAGCTCATACCAGAACTTCATGAGCGGCTCGAACGGGGTAGGGCCCGAACGAAAGTTTTCCTGTTCCTGCCAGGTTTGCGGAAGCTGCTGTGCGTGTGCAGCGCCCGAACTCGCAAGCAGCGCGATGGATGCAGCAATGAACGTGATGGTCCGTACTCTGATCATGACCCTTCCCTAACGACGTGGATTTGCACGGAGTAACGACGGAGGAACTTCACAGGTACACCTGACTGTCAGCGCGGGGGAATGGAGTCTGCGAGGGAAATCGGCACGCGCACCCCGTATCCGGTGGAACGCGCAAGGCGGCGATAGTACTCGTACGCGGCAGTCGATACCTCCCGCAGCGCAGCACCCGCGTCATTTCCGTCCGCATAGTTCATCATTCCCACCACTATGTACGGACGCCCGGGAAGGTTCACGATCCCCCAGGCAGTCTGCACTCCTTCAATGCCTCCCGGCTTCCATGCTACGCGAATGCCGGCCGGTACGCTGGACGGAATTGCACCGGACTTGGGCAGTTCGAGAATTCTCCGCACGGTGCCGCAATGCTCGCTCGACATGGGCAACCGGCACTCGGCAACGCGCCGCATCAGCTCTGCCGCATCAGCCGGGCTGGCGATGTTCTCGTTGCCGCGAGCACTGGCGAGCGACTGGATCATCTTTCGCTGCAGCCTGATGGAGCTCACACCCAGCGCGTCCATCGTGGAATTCACGGCGCCGAAGCCGCCAACGCGGTCAATGAGCATGTTGGTGGCGGTATTGTCAGACAGCACGATCATCAGCACTGCAAGGTCGTGCAGCGACACGGTGGACTCGCCGTCTCCGAACCACTGCGCAATGCCCGATCCGGCAACCTGATCCGCTCGCGTGATCGGTACACGCTCGTTTGCCGACAGCCGCCCTTCGCTCACCTGCCGGTACAGCTCGATGAGAATCGGGATCTTGATCGCGCTGCCCTGCGGGAAAATGAGCGAGTCACGCAACCCGATGCTTCGGCCGGACTTGAGGTCGATCAGCGTGACGCCCAGCACGCCATGCGTGGTGTCTGCAATGTTCCCCAGCCGAGTTCGAAGCTGCTCCTCAAGTATTCGCTCGTGGGCGTTCTGCGCGTCGGCGCGGTTTGGAAACGCCAGCAGTGGCGCACTCAGAATGAGCAACCAGGCCAGGCGGGATATGAACCGGGGCATCTGCACGTTGTATCGCTCTGATGGGTGAGAAGGCGGCCGATGCGAAGCTGTTCGTGGATCGCATCCGGCATCACGTTAATCGATTGCCAGGGGTGGTGCCCGACAGGCAGCCGAGAGCGTGGAGAGGTGTGTGCGGGGGAACGGTTGCCTCGGAACGTCGGGTTCCTCCTGTCCGAAACGCAACCAGTTGGGTACACGGCACTAAGTTGGAGGGCGTGCCCCCCCGCGGGGTTCAGCCTTCTGCTTTCCAGGCGGTGGCTGGAGGGGTAATACCGTGTTCGACCGTTCAAGGCAGGGAACACCATGCTCCTCTGCTGCAGGGAACCTCCGCGATAGCACAACTTGACTCAGGTCACCAACCCAACTCCCGCAAGTGCTGCTGCAGCCGCCCTTTCGCCACCACCCGGCAAGGCTGCGCCGCGCTATGATCGCTCGATCGTGGACGGGCACCTGCCATCCGCGGTATGGCGAATTGCGTGGCCCACGATGCTCACGAACATCATTGGAGGTCTGCAGGGAATCGTTGACCATGTGATGGTGGGCCACATGGTGGGTTACCAGGCGAATGCAGCCATTGGCGTGGCGTGGCAGATCTTCATCGTGATCATCGTGTTCATGACCTCGCTGGCAACGGGCATGAGCGTGCTGGTGGCTCGCTTCGCCGGCGCGGGAGAGGAGGCCAAGGTGGACAGGACCGTTTATCAGGCGTTCCTCACGCTGCTGGGTCTGTCACTCATCATCGCCCCGGTTGGCTATTTCATGGCGCCGTCGCTGCTCGAGCTCGTGAATGCTGCGCCCATCGTGAAGGCGGAGGCGCTGCCGTTCCTTCGGGTGATGTTCCTGTTCAACGCAGGATTGCTCGTGTACTTCATGCTGGGCGGAGCGCTCCGGTCTGCAGGTGATGCGCGAACGCCAATGGTGCTGGGGGTCGTGATGACGATCGCGAACATGATTCTGAACGTGATCTTCATCCGCGGACTGGGGCCGATACCGTCGTACGGAACCACCGGTGCTGCACTCGGGACGGTAATCGCATCGGGACTCCTCGCTGTGTATGCGCTGTATCGCCTCACGACAGGCGGCTGGGTGGTGTCGTTCCCGCGCGGGCAGGGCTTCGGGCCGGACTGGTCCATTATCCGGGCACTATTCCGCTTCGGACTGCCTACCGGAATCCAGGGAATTGCAATGAACGTGGGCGGAGTTCTCATGCTCGCGTTCATCGGTTCGCTCGCCCAGAGTGCTGCGGCACAGGCGGCATTCGCTGTGTCATACACCCAGCTGTTCTCGCTGATAACCTGGACGTCCGTGGGACTCATGGGTGCAGCCGCTGCGGTGGCGGGGCAGAACCTTGGGGCAGGCAAGCCTGAAAGGGCAGTGGAGGCCGTGCATGTTGCTGCACGATTCGGCTTGTTCGTAGCCGTAATCGTCGGATCATCCTTCCTGCTGATTCCGGACAGGCTGCTGGCAGTATTCGGCATGGATGACTCCACCACTGTCGAGATTGGCGCTCAGCTGTTGCGTGTTCTCAGCCTGTCCGGCCTGTTCGTTGCGGTGGCGCTCACCTACACCGGTGGCTTGCAGGGCACAGGAGACACGCGCAGCCCGCTGTACATCTCCATTGTGTCCCAGGTGATCGTGCCACTCGGGATCTGCTTCGTTATCCAGCAGTTCGGTACGCTGGATCCCATCGACATCTGGATAGCGATCCTTCTTGGTCACGCCACACGCTGCCTGTTGAGTGTTTTCCGTTTCAGGCAGGGGAAGTGGCGCGGAATCTCCGTGGACATCGGAGTGCGCGCCTGACGGCTGACATGGCTGCACGGGGCGCCAGGCGTGACAGGGAGTAGCGGCACGCTCTTCGCGCGGTCATCTCTGGAACGCGGAGCCTGAGTGCGCGCCCGTGTAAAAACGACTATTTGAACAGGAGTTCGAGATGCTCGCGATTACGTCCGCAGCCTTTGCGCAAGGCGAAGAGATTCCGTCACGCCATACCTGCAACGGAGAACAGCTTTCGCCTCCGCTGGAATGGACCGGTGCCCCGGAAGGAACTCGGAGTTTCGTGCTGATCGTGGACGATCCCGATGCACCGGACCCTGACGCGCCGAAAACGGTCTGGGTACACTGGCTGCTGTATAACCTGCCACCTGACACTTCGTCGCTGGCCGAGGGGGCGAGTTCTTCCAACCTGCCTGCCGGCGCACTTGAGCTGGATAACGACGGCCACACGGTGGGTTACACCGGGCCGTGTCCACCGATTGGCCGCCACAGGTATTACCACCGGATTTACGCCATGGACTCGCTGCTTCCGGATCTCGGCAGAAACGCTTCACGAGCAGACCTGGAGGCAGCCATGGATGGTCATGTGCTCGGCATGGCAGAGCTGATGGGCACGTACCCGGCGGGCAGGTCCGGTGACAGGTAAGGGGTAAGGCATTCCCGGCCTGACGCCACAGGCTCGCGGGCGGCGTCAGGCGGCGTCAGGCTCGCGGGCGGCATCCTGCGGCATCGGGTGGCATCGGGTCGCGAGAGGCGGCCTGCCTTCAGCGCACGCCCGCCTTGCCGCCAGCCGACGCCCACAGCGCACGCTCCACATCCGCAGGGGTCCAGCTCTTTCCAAGACTCGAGGCACGCTCCCTCAGCGCCGCCGCGTACTGCGCGTAATAACGGAGCGTGAAGGCCGGCGGCCCAAGCCGGGGCACCTGCGCAGCCACGAGATCATCGAGAAACGGATAAAGGTTCGGCGCTGCTGCCGCGACAACGGCGGAGGCAGTGGCAGGCCCTACGCCGCCGAGCCGGGCGAGTATCGAGATGGGCGCGGTGGGATCCGGAATCGCTCTCAGCGCCTCACGGCTGGTGTCTTCCACGAGCGCCGGATCGTTCGCCTGCACGAGCAACAGGTTCCGGGCGCGCCACACGCCTCTCGACATCTTCCACCTCGTTACTCGAACGAGTTCCTCGTGTGTCACGAAAGGCTGTTCGCGTGAGGCAATCGCCTGGGCTAAATCGTTATGGTACCAGCGATCCAGCTCCGGAAGCGACGCCACGCCCTGTGCGTCAATAACAGCCTGGTACTCCTTTACTACCCGCCGCCATTCCTTCGTGTCACTGGAGTTCCATAACCCGGCCATTCGATCACCCCGCTTCCGGCTGATTGCGCATGTGATCCGCCAGCGCATGCAACTTCTGCTTGAGCATCACTCTCATGTCGCTCTGCAGATCGTGCTCGTCCAGCGCGCGATCCATGCACCAGAGCCACTCGTCGCGCTCCCGCTTGCCGATGGCGAACGGAAAGTGACGCATGCGAAGTCGAGGGTGGCCATACTGCTCCATGTACAGCTGCGGCCCGCCAGTCCAGCCGCTCATGAACATGTACAGCTTCCGGCGGGATGACTTCAGGCTCGCAGCGTGAAGCGCGCGCACGTTGACGGCTTCAGGAGCGGAATCCATGAGGTCATAGAAGCGGTCCACGAGTTTGCGTATGCCCTCGTCACCGCCCAGCAGCTCGAATGGAGTAGGCGCTGGTGATTCCATCGCGGAAATGTATGACTCCGTGACCGAAGCGAGAAATCGCGCTGGTTCACCTTTGCAGCCGCGGAGCTTAGGGTTGAATTCGAACGACCGTCGCTGTGTCGAATGTTTACCCGGCACTTGCGCAGGCCCGGTCGCACGCGATCTTGGCAGGCAGAGCCGGATCCAACCGCTTCGAATCACAGGAGAGTGCAACAGTGAAAGCGTACGCTGCGGAATTCGTAGGCACGTTCTGGCTGGTATTCGCGGGAATCGGCAGTGCGCTCTTTGCTGCGGCGCTGCCTGATGTCGGCATCGGCTACCTCGGCGTGAGCTTCGCCTTCGGACTCACGGTGCTCACCATGGCCTTCGCGATCGGGCACATCTCCGGGTGTCACCTTAACCCGGCAGTATCCGTTGGGTTGTGGGCGGGCGGGCGCTTTCCGGCCTCTCGCCTGGGCCCCTATATCGTGGCTCAGGTGGCCGGCGCCCTTGTCGCAGCAGCGCTGCTTTACGTGGTGGCGAGTGGCGGCCCCGGTGGAATCGACGCCTCCGCGGGATTCGCTTCCAACGGCTATGGCGAACACTCGCCGAGTGGCTACTCCATGATGTCGGTTCTGATCATGGAAGTGGTAATGACGGCGTTCTTTGTGATCGTGATCATGGGAGCCACTGATACCCGGGCTCCGGCGGGCTTCGCGCCGATTGCCATAGGTCTCGCGCTCACGCTCATCCACCTGGGGCTGATCCCGATTTCCAACTCATCCGTGAACCCGGCTCGAAGCACGGGCACGGCTCTCATCGCGGGAGGCTGGGCAATTTCCCAGTTATGGATGTTCTGGGTGGCGCCGATCGCGGGTGGGGTGCTCGGAGCAGCGATCTACAGGTTCGTGGGTGAGGGCGACGCGAAGGCTGCCTGACAGCGTTTTACCGGCGCCTGACTGGTCAACTGCGGCTACAGGCTCCACATTCCCGATACCTAGAGCGGCGGTTTGCCGTTCGACACCACGGTGCACGTCTGGCTTGGTGCGAGGCGGCCGAGAATGACACTTCTATCACTGGAGAGTACTAATGGCGGGATGGTTCGAGATCAGCCGGTCTGCAAACGGTCAGCATCAGTTCGTTCTCAAGGCAGGAAACAACGAAGTGATACTTCGCAGTGAGCAGTACAAGTCACGCAGCTCGGCGAAGAATGGAATTGCATCCGTGCAGAAGAACTCCGGCATGGACAATCGATACGACCGCAAGACTGCGGCAGATGGTCGTATGTATTTCAACCTGAAGGCGGGCAACAACCAGGTAATCGGTACCAGCCAGATGTACGCCTCCCCGGCAGGGCGTGATGGCGGTGTGGAGTCCGTAAAGACCAACGGAAGCAGCACCGAAGTCCGCGAGATCAGCTGAGTTTTCCAGGCGGGCAACTTCGTATGAGGTTGCCCGCAACTCGTGCAATTGCGATCTGTGCGGTCGCTCATCCCCATTCATAATAATGTCACTTACCAACACGTCAGGCGGGCGCGCTCGCCCCGTGCTGCTTCTTTCAGCACTCTTCGTTGTCGCATGCGGCGCTCCGGAAGAATCCGAAGCAGATGCTGGTGAATCAGTTGCAGTTGCGTCGACTCACGAGCAGTTCTGGCAGGCGCTGAACGTTCATTGCGGGCAGGCGTTCGGTGGAACGCTTGCGGCAGGGAACCAGGGTGACACGTCCTCGTTTGGAGGGCAGCCAATCGTTATGCATGTGCGCGAGTGCTCGGCCGATACTGTGAAGGTTCCGTTGCACGTAGGTGACGACCGCTCGCGCACGTGGGTATTCACGAAGACCGAGGATGGACTGCGGCTGAAGCACGATCACCGCCATGAAGACGGTACTGAAGACAGCACCACCCAGTACGGTGGAGACACCCGTGATGCGGGCAGTGCAGACCGACAGGAGTTCTATGCAGACGAGTTCACAGCCTCGCTGATTCCCGCGGCGAGTACCAATGTGTGGACCGTGGAGATCGTGCCGGGCGAGCGGTTCGCTTATGCGCTGCGACGTGAAGGAACTGACCGAACCTTTCGTGTGGAGTTCAACCTGACCGAGCCTGTGCCTGCGCCTCCTGCGCCGTGGGGCTTCGAGAACTGAGCGGGGCGCTGCCTGCCAACTGTGCGGCCACTGCTCTCACGGCTGTGCATTCGGATGGATCTCGAGCTCGGCGGCGTCCGTTGCCGCCGAGCTGGCCGGAACGAAAAGTGCAATCGCGAAGCGCACATTCAGCCGAACGGAGACCCGTGCAAATGACGGAACCTGCAATTCCGCTCAAGGAGTTTGACGAGGAGATGGCTGGCACGCGGCGTACCCTGGAGCGAGTTCCGGAGGATCGCGGCGATTGGAAGCCTCATGAGAAGTCCTTCCCGCTTGGCCACCTGGCTCAACTGGTGGCCACGATGCCTGGCTGGTTTGCCCCCTCGCTGCACGAGCCTTACATAGACATTGCTGCAGGCAGCGGATACAGCATGCAGTCTACGGCAACACTACTGGGGATATTCGACGAGGGAGTGCGCTCCGCGCGTGAGGCACTGGAGACGGTAACGGGAAACGCGCTGCAGGAGCCCTGGTCCCTGAAGCGTGGGGAGATGGTGCTCTTTACGTCACCGCGAGGTGAGGTGGTGCGGAACCATCTGAGTCACCTGGTGCACCATCGTGCGCAACTCACGGTGTACTTGCGGTTGCTGGATGTGCCTGTGCCGGCGCTGTACGGGCCTAGTGCGGATGAGCGAGTGTTCTGACGGGTGAGCGGCTCGAAGTACAGCGTTGTTTGATTTGTGCGAGGCTGCGCGTTGGCGGAGAGTTCCCAGTCGCTCACATCTCGTTCCGCACCGGCCTCGCACCAGCAGGCCTGTCACGCCACGCGCAAACCCTCCTTCAGTGCCCTCCCGCCGGACGATCATCCGGCGGCACAAAGTTGGACAGGAACACCCGCTCCTGGGGCGTGAGCGAACCCACCCCGGACGCACTGATCTTGTCCAGTATCCGGTCCAGCTCATCGCGATTCACTTCGTGAACCTTGTCCCGGTCTATCTGCTTCCAGTTCGCCACACGCCTGTCAACCGTCGGGGGCGCCTTCTCCAGCTTCTTCCGGAACTGGTGCCGCCCACGCTCCATCCAGCGCAGATACAGGTAAGCTCCCACGTATCCACCCAGGTGCGCGAAGTGCGCAGTACCGTCCGTACTTCCGGTGAAGCCACCGAACAGCGCCAGTGCCGTAGTCAGGATCACCAGCACCCGTGCCGGAATGGGCAGTATGCCCCAGATGAGAATCGTCTCGTTCGGCCAGTGGTACGCAAACGCCAGCATCACGCCGAATACTCCCGCCGACGCACCCACAATCATTGCCGTGGGCGAGAAGAACAACGACAGCAGCGCTCCCGAAACGCCGCTCAGGAAGTACAGCCACGTGAATCTTCTCGAACCGATGCGCGCCTCCACACGCGGCCCGAAAAAGAACAGCGTGAGCATGTTGAAGGCTACGTGCATCAGGCCGCCGTGCAGAAACATGTATGTGATCACGGTCCACGGCCTGCGCAGCACCAGACCCGGCACGAACACGAACAGGTATTCCACGATCGGCATCGTCTGCTGTATGAAGAAGACGATGACATTTGCGATGAGCAGGGCACGAACTACTGGTGTCACCTGGTTATTCTCCAGCTCGATGGTGGCAGTTGGTTGAAACGAAGTTAGCGGTCGTGCACATGCCGCACATACACTACTGCTGCCGCGCTCCAATGTGGGGGAATCGCTTCAACCGTAGAGCGGGCGCCCTTCCACCAACGACTGCATCGCTCTCGCGTCCCCTTTCCGGCAGGCCTCTACCTCTCCATCCATGCCTCCTCGGCCCATCACCCGGCTCAGAAAGCTCTGCCTCGCCCTTCCGGAAGCCCACGAGGTGGAAGCATGGGGCGAACCCACATTCCGGGTTCGCAACAAGATGTTCGCCACATTTGCGGCAGCGTCCAACCACCACGGCGGTGGCCGCAACGCAGTGTGGCTGAAGGCGGAGCGTGAGAATCAGGATTTCATGGTGCGCGCTGCGCCGGACCGCTACTTCGTTCCACCGTATGTGGGCAAGGCCGGCTGGGTGGGCGTGGTGCTGGACGGCGAAACCGACTGGAAGCAGCTGAAAGATCTGCTTCGCGATGCGTACAGCCTTGTGGCGCCCAGGCGACTGCTGGCACTGCTGGAGAGGTAGCCGGCGGGGCGGTTAACTTGCGCCGCCATGCCTCTCACCACCTCCCATGCGATAGCAGCCTGGCCAATCACCAGGTTGTTTCCGGCGCTTCCGCTTGCCGCGGTGGTGATCGGCTGCATGGCTCCGGATTTCGAGTACCTGAAGAACACGGCTCCGCACGGAAGAAACTGGCACTCGATGCCCGAACTCTTCACGATCGCGGTGCCGGCAGGGTTGCTTGTATGGCTCGTGTGGCGTTTCGTTGTCCGGCCTGCAGTTCGTACGGTGGTACCTCCAGGTCTGGCCCGCGGCATCGGTCCGGCTCGCCTCACGATCCGCGAGAGCCTGAGCGTGATTGCCGGTGTCACCATCGGGGCTGTAAGCCATTCGCTATGGGATGGCGTCACCCACAGGGACGGGTGGGGGCCGGACATGTTCCACATCCTGCGAACCAGGGTGACCATGGGCGATTTCGGAAGGATGCCGCTTTCGCGCGTGCTGCAGCATGTGAGCACTCTCGCCGGCGGTGCGTTGCTCATCACCTGGTTTGCGCTCTGGTGGTTCAGCCGGCCACGGGAGCTCAGGGAGTTTGCCCCGGGGCAGTTTCAGAGGATGATACAGGCTGCCACCTTCATCTTCGTATCAGCAGCAGCCGCCGCGGTTTACAATTCCACTCGCGCTCCGCAGGACATCGAGCAGTTCCTGGGGTATGCTGCCGTTGGATGGATGCTCGGAGCAGCGGCGGCGCTCCTGCTCTGGAGCATTCTTTGTCGCATGGCACCCGCCGGTCTGCGTGCCGGCGTGCTGGAGTAGCTTTCACCGGAGTGTTGTGAGGGAGCCTTGACGGCTCACTCGAACTCCCCCGTTACCTGTTCCGAGATCATCCAACGTGTTTTCTCATCAGCTCTACAATGTTGTTCACGTGGTTGGCATTGCGCTGATCGTTGCCGTGCTTGGCGGAATCGCGCTCCATGCCGCAGCGGGCGCCAACCGCGCAGACAATCCATACCGGCGCCTCACGATGGTCCTCCACGGCATCGGATCCTTCCTTATCCTGCTCGGCGGATTCGGTATGCTCGCACGCATCGGCTTTCAGCACGGCGTCGGGTTCCCCGGCTGGCTGTGGACCAAGATCGGTGTGTGGGCAGTGTTGTCATTCGCCGTAGTGCTGCCCTACCGCCAGCGTACACTCGCCATGCCATTGCTCGTGTCCCTGCCATTGCTTGCCGGACTGGCTGCCTACATGGCCATCTACAAGCCTGTCTGACGCATGCCTCACGGGGAGGATGGCGCGGCCACGGGACGGAGGCCTCTGATCCTGGTGCACGGACTTGGAAGGTCCCCGCGCGCCATGCTCCCGCTTGCGATCGCCGCCAGGCGTCGCGGCTATCGCGTGCTGAACCTGGGCTACCGGTCGCGGTCCGGCGGGATCGCCGCACATGCGAGCTACCTCGCATCGATGGCAGATCGTTTCGAGCCGGATCGGCCGCTCTACTTCGTCACTCACTCGCTAGGCGGGATCGTCCTTCGCTATGCCGTTGCGCACAACCTGCTCGGATCGGGCCGTATAGCGCGCGCAGTGATGCTCGCACCACCGAATCAGGGCAGTGAAGTAGCTTCCTTCGTTACCGAACATCGCGCACTGCGTGGCATGAGCAGGCGAGTGCTGGGCCCGAGCGGGCCTGAACTCGGCACTGGTGCTTCCGGCATCGTTCGCCGGCTCCCGCCGGTGTGTTTCGAATTGGGAGTAGTAGCCGGAGATCGAGCCACGAACCCCTTGTTTCAGCGCGTGCTGCACGAGCCGAACGACGGGACCGTGACTGTTGCGGGAACCGCCGTTGAAGGAATGCGCGACAGCATAGTGGTGCGTAGCGGGCACAGCTTCATCATGGCATCACCCAGGGCGATTGCGGAGGCGTTCAACTTCCTGGAGCACGGATGCTTTTCGCCACGGGCCGGCTGAGCGTACTGACGGGATACCGGGAACCGTGCCGGTACGCTCGTGAGGCGGCCTGGTGAACACACTGGAGGCAACTGCCTGATGCGGATTGCGATCGCTTCGGACCACGCCGGCTTCCGCTACAAGGAACGAATCCGCCGGTTGCTCGCCGACCTCGGCCACGATGTGGTGGACTTCGGTACCAACTCCACCGATCCGGTGGACTACCCCGAGTACATCCGGCCCGCCGCCCAGGCAGTCGCCAGCCGGAGCTGCAACCGCGCTATCGTGCTGGGTGGCTCGGGGAACGGCGAGGCCATGGCCGCCAACAAGGTGCGTGGCGTTCGCTGCGCGCTCTGCTGGAACATTGAATCCGCCCGTCTTTCCCGCGAGCACAACGATGCCAATGCGCTCTCGCTCGGCGAGCGGCTCCTGGCATGGGAAGACGTCGAGAACATCATACGGGTCTGGCTTGAAACCCCTTTCGAAGGTGGAAGGCACGCTCGCCGAATCGCGATGCTCGACGCGGATTGACGCAGCACCCACTATCCGACGCTGGCGACGTCGAACAATCCGCTGGATAGGGGAACTCCCCGGAGTCAGGGCTTCGTACGCTCGCCGTATCCGCCCTCGTTCTGCGGGTCGGTGATTGGCCCGGTTGCCACCCGAACCATCCTCCGTCGGTTGCGCATGGGCGCGCACTGAAGCATTGTGGGGCGTCCCCCAGCCTTTGAAGCGTGAGTACACTCTCCCGACGCACATTTCTTACGGTTGCCGCCGCACTTGCTGGCAGGGCGGCTGCGGCTGGCCCGCTTTCAGCGGCCGGCGTTGCAACGCATCCGTTTGCTTCAGATTCGCTTCTGAACCTCTCTTCAGGGTCACCGCTGAGTCGGCCCGGGCTTCAGCTGTACACGGTTCGGAAGCTCATGGAGCGAGACTTCGACGGCACCCTCTCGACCATCGCCCGAATCGGGTATAGAGAAGTCGAGTTCGCCGGCTACTTTGGCCGTCCACCGGCGCAGGTGGCGGCGTCGCTTTCGCGAATCGGGCTATCGGCGCCATCGTCCCACATCCC
The DNA here is from genome assembly GCA_035306065.1 of Gemmatimonadales bacterium. Lineage (GTDB taxonomy): Bacteria > Gemmatimonadota > Gemmatimonadetes > Gemmatimonadales > Gemmatimonadaceae > JBBQHX01. The sequence goes on from DATGOL010000113.1 coordinate 21,123, forward strand.
GTACGCCATGCTTGGTGAGGGATGGGAGCGCACCATTGAAGAGTGCCTGGCGATAGGGCATCGCTACATCACCATCCCCTGGTTGCCCGCGCCGGCCACGCTGGACGGCTGGTACGAGATCGCAGAGCGCTTCAACGAGGCTGCCCGTGAGGCACGGCTCAGCGGACTCGGTTTCGCCTACCACAACCACGACTTCGAATTCAGGCCGCTGGAGGGGAAGATTCCGTTCGATGTGCTTCTCGAGCGAACGGATCCCCAGCTGGTTTCTTTCGAGATGGATATCTACTGGCTGGTTCGCGCCGGCTACGATCCTTTGGAATACCTGGCTGGATTTCCCGGTCGTTTCCCGCTCTTTCACGTAAAGGATTCAGCAGGTCCGCCGGATCACCGGATGACAGACGTTGGCAATGGCGTAATCGATTTCGCCACGATACTCGCCAGCGCAACCGAGGCGGGAGCACTTCACTTCTTCGTGGAACACGACTCACCCGAAGAACCCATGAGGTCCATTCGTACATCGTATGCGGCCCTTGCCGCACTCCGCGGCTGAACATGCCTCACGACTCGCGGAGCAGTTGTCGATTCCCAAACTCTGAACATGGCTCAATTACACGATTCCTGGGACGTCTGCATTGTGGGATCCGGTGCCGGCGGCGGGATGGCTGCGCATGCGCTCACGGCAGCCGGAGTGCGCGTGGTCATGCTGGAGGCCGGCCCCGAGTGGTATGCCAGCAAGAACACCACGATGATGGTGCCGGCCTACGCATCTGAACGGCGCGGCAGGGCAACCAAAACGCGGCCGTTTGGTGAGTTCGACGCCTGCGACGGCGGATGGAGCATCGAGGGCGAACCGTATACAACGGCACCGGGCTCGAGTTTCAGCTGGTGGCGTGCGCGAATGCTCGGCGGCCGCACCAACCACTGGGGCAGGATCTCGCTCAGGCTGGGGCCTGACGATTTCCGCAGGCGGTCGCTGGACGGCATGGGGGACGACTGGCCGATCAGCTATGACGACGTGGCTCCGTACTACGATCGCGTGGATCGCTTTGTGGGCATCTTTGGCAGTCGTGAAGGGCTCCCGAATGATCCGGATGGCGTGTTCCAGCCAGCCCCCAGGCCTCGTTGCTATGAGCTGCTCGTAAAGCAGGCGAGTGACAACCTTGGCATTACGTGCATTCCGGCACGCCTTTCGATCATAACGCAGGCCATCAACGGTCGTGAGGCGTGCCACTACTGCGGGCAGTGCAACAGGGGATGTTCGGTGAAGGCGAACTTCTCCAGCCCGGATGTGCTGCTGGCACCCGCCCTGGAAACGGGCAGGCTTACCTTGCTCACCAACGCCATGGCGCGCGAAGTGACGGTTGGTGCGGATGGCCTGGCAACCGGCGTGTCGTACATCGACAAGGCAACGGGCGAGGATCGCCACGTGGCCGCATCTGTGGTGGTGCTGGCAGCCAGCGCATGCGAGACCGCCCGCATTCTGCTGAACTCGCGGTCCACACAGCACCCGAATGGCCTCGCCAACTCCAGCGGCACGGTGGGCAGGTATCTGACAGACACCACCGGAACCGACGTTGCGGGCTTCATCCCTGCCATGATGGATCACGTGCCGCATAACGAGGAGGGCGTTGGCGGCGGGCACGTGTACATGCCCTGGTGGCTGGACAACAGCAAGCTCGACTTCCCGCGCGGCTACCACGTCGAGGTGTGGGGCGGGCTGAACCCGCCTAGCTACGGCTTCATGGGCGGCATCCACAGGTACCCGTCAGGCGGCGGCTATGGCGAAGCGCTGAAGAACGACTACCGAAGGTACTACGGCGCCACTATAGGGTTCTCCGGCCGCGGGGAGATGATCCCAAACGCAGATTCCTTCTGTGAGCTCGATCCCGAGGTAAAGGACCAGTGGGGTATTCCGGTTCTTCGTTTCCACTGGAAATGGAGCGACCACGAACTCAGGCAGGTAAGGCACATGCAGCAGACCTTCCGGTCGCTGATTGCAGAGATGGGCGGTGAGGTGTTCTCGCCGATGCCCGGAGAGGACCGAGGCTACGGCATCTCCGAAGGCGGGCAGATCATCCATGAACTGGGATGCACGCGAATGGGGAGCAACGCCTCCACTTCGGTGGTGAACGGAAACAACCAGGCGCACGATTGCCGGAATCTGTTCATCGCCGACGGCGGACCCTTCGTCACCCAGCCTGACAAGAATCCAACGTGGACCATCCTGGCGCTGGCCTGGCGCGCGAGCGATTTCATCGTTGAACAGCGCAGGCAGGGGGCAATATGAGAACCGTACCTGGCGACGCCGGAATGACGCGCCGCGATGCAGTGCGCATCATCGGCCTGGCTCCCGCACTTGCCGCCATGGGGCTGGCTGCATGCGACATGGAGCGTGCAGCAGCGCGACTCGCATCCCTTTCGGGGCGGAGCTACGAGCCGCAGTTCTTTACCGAGCCGGAGTGGCGCACTGTGCGGGTGCTTGCAGACTACATCATTCCCGGTGACGAACGATCGGGCAGCGCAACCGATGCGGGTTCACCCGAGTTCATGGACCTCATGCTGGCAGACGATCTCACGAACGAGAGCGCTCGTGAGGCCGTCCGGGACGGCATTGCGTGGCTCGATGCCGAGAGCACGCGCCGCAACAGCGCCACCTTCGTTGATGCAACGGACGAACAGCGGCGCGCAATCCTTGACGACATCGCCTGGCCGAATCGCGCAGCCGAGGGAATGGAAAACGGAGTGCAGTTCTTTACCCGCATGAGAGACATGACCGCTTCCGCGTTCTTTTCCAGCGAGATGGGCTGGAAAGACCTGCAGTACATGGGTCATACCTTCGTTCCCGTGTGGAACGGGTGCCCGCAGGAGGCACTCGACAAGCTCGGTGTCAGCTACGACCTCATGAACACGAGAGTGGCAATAAATGAGCGTCAGTAACCGTTCTTCAGCACCTGCCCGCCTCGGCGTTGGATTCATCGGAAGCGGATTCAACGCCCGGTTCCATCTCCAGGGCTTCCAGGGTGTGCGTGATGCAGACGTAGTTGGCGTGTGGAGCCCCACGCGCAGGAATGCGAACTCCTTTGCACGGCTCGCAGCGGACCTTGACGTCGGAACTGTGAAGGCTCACAAGTCGATCACCGACCTTGTTGCCGATCCTGCAGTAGACGCGATCTGGCTTACCGGTCCGAACCAGGCGCGCATAGAGAACGTGGAGGAGATCGTTGCCGCAATCGAAAGCGGCGTTGGAACCCTGCGTGGTATTGCATGCGAAAAGCCGCTCGCGCGAAACGTTGCAGAAGCGAAGAAGGTGCTCGAACTGGTCAATCGTGTCGGGCTGATGCACGGATACCTGGAGAACCAGGTGTTCTCGCCGCAGGTTTCGGCAGGACGCGAACTGCTGTGGGCACGCGGCGCAGCCACCACTGGCAGGCCGTATCTCGCAAGGGCGTCCGAGGAGCATGCAGGGCCGCACATGCCATGGTTCTGGAATGGCAGCCTGCAGGGCGGGGGAGTGCTCAACGACATGATGTGCCACTCGGCTCTTGTCGTGAGGCATCTTCTCACGCGGCCGGGCGAACCGCTTTCCACCGTTCGCCCGGTTCGCATTACGGGACACATCGCAAGCCTCAAGTGGTCGCGTCCGAAGTATGCAAAGCTGCTCGCCAGCTCCATGGGCACGGACATCGATTATACGAAACGTCCTTCGGAAGACTTCGCCAGCACCACCATCGAGTTCGAAACCAGCGACGGTCACGTTGCCATCGGCGAAGCCAGCACCTCGTGGAGCTTCGTTGGCGCAGGCCTGCGCCTGTCTGCCGAGCTGCTGGGGCCGGAGTACAGCATGTCGTGGAACACACTGGACAGCGGTCTCAAGCTCTTCTTCAGCCGTGAGGTAAAGGGCAGGAGCGGCGAGGATCTGGTGGAGAAGCAGAACGCGGAAATGGGGCTGATGCCAGTGGTTGCGGGCGAGGCTGCGGCATACGGTTACGAAGCGGAAGACCGCCACTTCGTTCGCGCGTTCCTGGGCAAGGAGGAACCGCTCCTCACCTTCGATGACGGTCTGGAAGTGGTGCGAATTCTGATGGCTGCATATCAGAGTGCTGAGCAGGGCAAGACGATCGCGTTTCCGCCGCGAGGGCTGGACAACTTTGTGCCGGCTGTTGCACGCGGAACGTGGAACCCTAACGCCAAGACACCCACAAGATGAGCGACAGTCGAATTCCACGACGCAGCTTCGTTCGCGGCCTGGCGGTCGCAGGCGCAGGCGCCATGCTTGTACCTCGCCACGTGCTGGGTGGCCAGGGATTCACGCCACCGAGCGATACCCTGAACGTTGCGATAGTTGGCGTTGGCGGCATGGGCCTGTCCAACGCCGAGCAGCTGGACGGGCAGAACATAGTGGCGCTCTGCGACGTTGACTTCGGCTACGTTGACCGGCAGGTTGCCTCACGCCTGAAGAAGGGGGACGGTTCGCCCCGCCCGGAGGGTGAGCGCCTCCAGGCCTCATTCGCCAGGGCGCAACGCTACACGGACTTCAGGCGCATGCTGGAGCGGCAGCGTGACATAGACGCCGTTCTCATTGCCACCCCGGATCACCTCCACGCGCACGTTGCGCTGGCCGCAATGGACGTCGGCAAGCATGTGTACGTGCAGAAGCCGCTCGCGGCCACGGTGCACGAAACGCGGCTGCTTCAGGCTGCTGCTGCGCGCACCGGAGTCGTTACTCAGATGGGCAACCAGGGACACTCGGCAGACGACGCGCGTCGGATAAACGAGTGGATTGCCGCTGGTGTGATCGGGCCTGTCTCGAAGGTGCTTATCTGGACGAACCGGCCGATCTGGCCTCAGGGAGTTCCCCGTCCTGCAACATATGGGCAGGCGGCGGAGCGAAGAGGCTGGGGCATGGGAGCGCTGAACACTTTGCTCTCCGGAGCAATGTCGGGCGACTATCCCGTTCCTGAAGGGATGGACTGGGATCTCTACCTCGGGCCTGCGCAGGAGCGCGCGTTCCACCCTCTGTACCACCCCTTCAACTGGCGCGGCTGGGTTGACTTCGGTGTCGGTGCGTTAGGCGACATGGGCGCACACCTGGTGGACCACCCCTTCTGGGCGCTGGACCTCGGATATCCCACATCAGTGGAGGCGACGTCAACGCCGTTCGGCGGCGGTTCGGAGAACCCGGCCACCTGGCCTCAGGCCATGACGGCGCATTACGAGTTCCCGGCCCGCGGGGGGCGCCCGCCGGTAAGCCTGGACTGGTACGATGGCGGACTGATGCCGCCCCGTCCCGAGCTGATGCCTGACGATGTGAAGCTCGAGCGTGAGGGCGGGGTGCTCTACATCGGAGAGCGCGGAATACTCATGCATGAAACCTACGGCCGTAACCCGCAGATCTTTCCGGAGCACCTCAGGCAGGAGGCAGTTGCCGTTTCGCCGAGCATCCCGCGCGTAAGTGGTTCGCACGAGATGAACTGGGTGAATGCGTGCAAGGGGGAGGGAAGCGCAGTATCTCCATTCTCCTATGCGGCACCGCTAACCGAAGTGATGCTTCTGGGGCTCGTTGCACTACGCTCTGGCCAGGGCCGCAAGATCCGGTACGACTCCGCCGGCATGCGCCTGACGAACGCTCCGGACGCGGATCACTTCCTCACCAGGGAGTACCGCGCCGGCTGGGAGCTTTGAGCCAACCGGAGAAAGCGTAGTTCAATCGGTTGGCGCGTTACCACTGACTCACAACAGGGAGCCTCTTCCGTATGCAATACACCAGATGGATGCAGCTTGTGACTGTCGTAGTTCTCTCCATAACGATGGCGTGCACGGTGCAATCAGGTGATGCACAGGCGGGCAGCGGGAACGAGGTCGCAACGGTGGACACGATGCCGAATACGCTTACAGAAGCCGAGCGCGCGGACGGATGGACGTTGCTCTTTGACGGCGAGACCACCAGCGGATGGCGCGGCTTCCGCCAGGACGCGATGCCTGACGGATGGTCAGTCTCGAACGGTGTGCTGGAGTTCAGCGGCCGCGGTGGCGATATAGTAACCGACAGCTCCTACGGCGATTTCGAACTGCTGCTCGACTGGCGAGTTGGTCCTGCAGGCAACAGCGGCATCTTCTACCGCGTGAGCGAAGCAGTAGAGGTGATCTATCACTCGGCGCCCGAGTACCAGATCCTGGACAATGCCGGCCACGCGGATGGCGCATCGGAGCTTACGTCGGCCGGATCAGCATACGGTTTGTACCCTGCGCCCAAAGACGCGGTGAAGCCAGCGGGCGAGTGGAACACCGCGCGCATCGTGGTTCGGGACAATCACGTTGAGCACTGGCTGAACGGTGTGCAGACGGCAAGCTACGAACTCTGGAGCGACGATTGGGAGGCACGCGTTCGCGACAGCAAGTTCGCCGAGTGGCCGCCATACGGTCGTGCCGAACGCGGCAACATCGGCCTGCAGGATCACGGTGATCCCATTTCCTTCCGCAACATCAAGCTGCGCGAACTGTGACACACGCCCCGGTCTCTCCTGCGCCAGCTCCGACTGCAATTCGGACGCGGCTCTCGGTGATGATGTTCCTGCAGTACTTCGTCTACGGCTCATGGCTCGTGACGATGGGCACCTGGATGGGCCAGACGCTGCTGTTCGACGGCGCCGAGATCGGGCATGCCTACGGCACTCCAGCGCTGGCGGCAATCCTCTCGCCACTGCTCGTAGGGATGATTGCAGACAGGTTCTTTGCCACTGAACGTGTACTGGCAATCCTGCACCTGCTTGGAGCCGGGTTGCTCTACTACGCAACAACGCAAACCACGTTTGCAGGCTTCTATGTGGCAATTCTTGCGTACACGCTCTGCTTCATGCCAACGCTGGCGTTGTCCAACTCCCTGTCGTTTCACCATCTGGGCAATCCCGCTCGCGAGTTCCCGCGGGTACGCGTACTCGGCACCATCGGCTGGATCGCTGCGGGCATCATCATCGGGCAGATGCGCGTGGAAGCCACTGCACTCCCCCTGCAGATCGGTGCAGCGGTTTCCGTGGTTCTTGCCCTGTACGCGCTCACGCTGCCGCACACACCGCCTCACGCGGCCGGCAAGCCACTCTCGCTTCGAGACGTATTCGGGCTGGACGCACTCGCGCTCATGCGGGATCGTTCATTTGCCGTGTTCGTGATCGGCTCCTTCCTGCTCTGCATTCCCCTGCAGTTCTACTACGCGTTCACGAATCTCTTCCTGAACGAGGTAGGGATGGCGGAACCGGCCAGCAAGATGACCTTCGGGCAGATGTCCGAAATTTTCTTCATGTTGCTCATGCCGTTTTTCTTCATCAGGCTGGGCGTGAAGAAGATGCTCCTGGTTGGAATGGCCGCGTGGGCAATTCGTTATGTACTGTTCGCCTACGGCGACTCGGGCTCCATGATCTGGATGCTCTACGGCGGGATCATACTCCACGGCATCTGCTACGATTTCTTCTTCGTTACCGGGCAGATCTACGTGGACCAGCAGGCGACTGTGCGTATTCGTGCTGCGGCCCAGGGCTTCATTGCACTCGTAACACTCGGTGCAGGGCAGTTCGTGGGCTCGTGGCTGTCGGGTATCGTGGTGCAGGCAAACAGCGTTCCGGGCCCGGGAGACGTTCCTGTTCATGACTGGACTTCCATCTGGCTGGTGCCGGCAGTGGGTGCGATCGGCGTAATGCTGCTCTTCGCATTCTTCTTCCGGCCGGGTGACAGCCAGGCGAGTTTGAACCGGACAGAAACCCTTTCAGAGGCAATTCCTGCATGAGTCCAAGCAGACGTGACATCCTGCGTCTTACGGGTGGTGTAGTACTGGCTTCCATCGGCGGTGGTGTACTCACTGCATGCAGTCGCCGGCGAGCAGACCTGGTGATTCGTGGCGGTACCGTGGTTGACGGCACCGGAGCAGCGGGGTTCGAGGCAGACGTAGTCGTGAATGCGGGCAGGATCAGCCGCGTTGCCCCCCGGGCTTCTGAAGTGGGTGATGATGAGATCGATGCGCGCGGCATGATCGTGGCGCCGGGTTTCATTGACATCCATTCGCACGCAGACGGATCGCTGTGGGATGACCCGCGAATGGAGTCCGTGATTCGCCAGGGAATCACCACCGTTGTCGTCGGTGCGGATGGCAGCTCGCGTGCGCCTTCGTCCGGTGACCGCTTCAACACATTCAGCGAGTACTTCGCTGCGGTGGATGAGGCGAAGCCGTCGGTGAACGTGGCTTCAATGATCGGCCTCGGCTCGGTGCGTTCCCGGGTAGTAGGTCCGGATGACAGGCCGGCCACCGAAGAGGAACTCCGGCAGATGGTGGCTCTCGTTGAGCAGGCGTTGCGCGATGGTGCATGCGGCGCGTCTACGGGGCTCGAGTACACGCCGGGCGCGTTCGCGTCTCTCGAGGAGCTGATCGAGCTGTCGCGTCCGCTGGTGAGCTATCGCCTGCCTTACGCGTCCCACATGCGCAATGAAGATGACCGACTGCTGGAAGCAATCGGCGAGGCGATCGCGGTGGCCGAGGGCGCGGGCTGTTCGCTGCAGATTTCGCATCTCAAGACGCAGGGGCCGCGCAACTGGGCTTCCCTGGACGACGCCTTCGCACTCGTTGAGGGCGCCAATGCACGCGGCGTGGATGCGGCCTTCGACCGATACCCCTACATCGCCTACCAGACCGGCCTCACGAACCTGTTCCCCGTGTCCAGCCGCGACGGGGGAACTGCACGCTTTCTGGAGCGCCTGGACCATCCCACCCAGTCCCGTGCCATTCGTGCAGCAGTGCTGGACAAGGTTGCACTGATCGGCGGCTGGGGGAACGTGCAGATTGCGCGCGTAAGGAACGAGGATGACAAGGTGGCCGAGGGTCAGCGCATGGATGCGTATGCCCAGTCGGTTTCCAGGGATCCTTATGTGGCAACAGTGGAGCTGCTCAAGCGAAACGGCGGCAGCGTAGGCATGCTGGGCTTTGCCATGAGCGAGGAGAACCTGGATCGCATTCTTGCGCACCCGAAGGGGATGGTGTGCAGCGACGGCGGTGCCTTTGCAGTGGAGGGTCCGGCGCGATCGGGTCAGCCGCATCCGCGCGGCCTGGGCTCGTTCCCGCGAGTGCTCGCTCGTTATGTGCGTGAGCGTGGCGCGCTTACGCTGGAGTCTGCGGTGCACAAGATGAGCGCGTATCCCGCTTCACGCGTGCGCCTGGGTGACAGGGGTCGTCTCGCGGAGGGACTTGCGGCGGATGTCGTGGTGTTCGATGCCGACACGGTTGCGGATCAGGCAACCTTTGATGATCCGTTTGCCTATCCGACTGGAATCAGCACGGTAGTGGTGAATGGATCAGTCGCCGTGCGCGACGGAGAGCATACCGTGGGGATACCGGGTGCCGGCAAGGCAGTTCGGCCCTCGGATTGAGGGCTGCACGCGGATAATGGCGCGGCACCCGGTGGTGTCGCGCTTTTGACAGGGCGCAGGCACCGGGCGCGGCAGGCGCGCCCGGTAAGACTAGCGCGAGGAGCGGCGGCTGGCAGAACGTCCGCGGCGCCTGGCGGCGGCGGACTTCAGCTGGCGAGCTTCGCTCGGCTTCACGTAATGGCGCTTGCGACGGAGATCCTTGAGGATTCCGGCCTTCAGCACCTTGCGCTTGAATGCCTTGAGTGCCCAGTCGATACGGTCGTTCTCGTCGAGCGTTACTTCGATCATGTGAAGTGTGTGTCCGGGATGAATCTGTTCACGCCACAAAGGGCGCGAAGTCTTGAATGAAGTAGGGGGCCGACCCGACGGTGGTCGGACCGGCCCCACCCGCCGCAGCGTTCGCACACTACGGCCGGAAGCTTCAGCTATCCAGCTTCACTACGTTCTCGGCGGCCGGGCCCTTCTGGCCCTGCACCACGTCAAACTCTACACGCTCGCCCTCGGCGAGCGACTTGAAGCCATGGCCCTGAATTGCCGAATGATGCACGAAGCAATCCTTCTGGCCGTTCTCGGGCGTGATGAAGCCGAAGCCCTTGGCATCGTTAAACCACTTCACCGTGCCGGTCATGCGCATTGCAGTACTCCTGAGTGTTCGTGTGGTCGGAGCCCGCTGGTAACGCACGTCCCGACTACAGGTATATTTCGTGGATCACAACCCCCACGAAGGGCGGCCGTTCAGTCGGCATCAGCCGCCGCGACACCGGCATTGAAAAAAAGGACCCATCGCGAGAGCGAGGGCCCCTGCTTGCCAGTAGAACGTACCCGCGCCGTTGGCGCGTATGTCGCGACCCAAATAATACTGGCCCCGGGGGTACCAGTCAATAGGCTGAAGCAGCTGGAACAGACGAAATTTCACGACCCGCACACACTCGGATCCCAACCCGTAACCGCCGGCGTCCCAATCACCTCGCCGCGCTCGCTTCTCGCCCTGTTTCGCCCGAACTCCTGCCGCGGCTGGTGCCAAACCCTCCAACGCATCAGCTTTCCTGCAAGTACCACTGTCTCACCAGACTTCTCACCACTCCCATGAACGAGAAACAGCTCGCGAAGCTGATTCGCAAGACCACCGAAAAGGCTGAAAAGTCCAGCTCCCGCCAGCGCCCGGCCAAAGCTTATGACCCAACGCTGCAGAACCGGAACGACGACGAAGACTCGATCGAGCGTGGCAAGCTGTTCGACGAGATGAAGCGACGGGAGTTCTGATTCCGGGTGGCACTGTCAGGCAGGATGATTCACCCGGGGTTTGTGCTCCATGCATCCGGATCAGTGCGCGCATCGCCTGGGAGGGCTCCGGGCGAACTTCGATTGCAGCTCACTGACATCCGGTAATGACCACAGCAATGCGCTATCCGATACCCGCCGGCGAATACCGCCAGGTGGCGGAGATCACGCGCAGCCGCTTCATAACCACGGTCGCGCACACGCCAACCGTTTTCGAGGCGGAGGCGTTCATAGCGCGAATTCGGGCCGAGTTCCCGGACGCAACCCACAACTGCTGGGCCTACGTAGTTGGTCCGCCAGGGAGCACCGCGCGGATCGGCATGAGTGACGACGGCGAGCCGCACGGCACCGCGGGAAAACCCATGCTTGGGATGATCCTGCACGGCGACACCGGAGACACCGCTGCCGTAGTTACCCGGTACTATGGCGGTACCAAGCTGGGTACAGGCGGACTGGTGCGAGCCTATGGCGGCTGCGTGCAGCGAACCCTCCAGGAGATGCCACGGTCCGAGCGCGTGGACCGCGAGGAACTCGTTGTAACCTTGGAGTATTCCGCGCTCGAGGGAGTGCGAGCCAACGCGCTCGAGCATGAAGCGGAGATATCCGCGCAGGAGTTCGGCGAGTTCGTGCGCCTCACGATGCAGGTGCCGGTGATGAATCGTGAGGCGCTGGAGCGGGCGTTGCAGGACACCACGCGTGGGCGTGCCATGGTGTCCGCAGGATCCGAGGGAACGCCGCGGTCGGGCGCCGAGGCCGGGGACGAGGAACAGGGCGGCTAAAGCATTCGCACGCGAACCGCACCAGCCGGCCTGCCGCCATCGCTCAGCCCTCTGCTTCCGGAGCCGGCTCCTCCTTCTCCACCACGATCGTGTAGCGCGCGGCAACAGCTACCACACTCGCCACTGCCGCCCAGAACGGCACCAGCGCCGCGCCCACAAGGCCCGCCGCAAGAGGAATGTCCAGGAGCGTACGACCCTCCGGGTTGCGAATGACCACTCGCCGCACCCGACCCTCCCGAACTATCGCCTTGAGCCGGTCCATCAATTCACCACCGGCTACCTGAAATTCCTCGGTTCGCCTGCGTCCGCCTTCCATTTGATCCCTCTGCCTGTTGGAATGTGCCTGATCGCGCACGGCGCGACCCCGGCCCGCGCCCTGAAACACTACGGGAGGAAGGTCGCTCCGTTTCACCTGCCGCGCGCTACACCGCGTTCTCCGGGCCACCGCCCTCTTGCGAACCATGCAATCGAAATGCAAGGTGAGCTTCCACTCCGGTCGAGGGCCCATCACAACGTGCTGATAGAACTTCCCGGCTGCACAGTGCGCAACTGGCGACCCTCAGACGCCCGCGCCATCGTGAAACACGCCAACGATCGCGAGGTGTGGCTGCAGCTCCGCGATCGTTTCCCCCATCCATACACCCAGCAGCATGCTGACTGGTTTCTGGCCAGGGCGTGCGGGCACGAGCCGCGGTCAGACTTCGCCATCGAAGTCGACGGCGAGGCAGCGGGCGGAATCGGCCTGGTTATCGGCACCGACGTTTCCAGCGCCACCGCCGAGGTCGGCTACTGGCTCGGACGCGTTCATTGGGGGCGCGGAATCATGTCCCGGGTTCTCGCAGCAGTCACCGCCCAGGCCATGGGTGACTTTGGCTTACACAGGATGTTCGCCGTGCCATTCGCCGGGAATTCCGCGAGCGCACGGGTCCTGGAGAAGGCAGGCTACCGCCTCGAAGGACGCATGCGCCGGAGCGCGGTGAAGGACGGACGGGTGCTCGACCAGCTCATGTACGCCTGCACGGATGAGGACCAGCCCGCTTCGTGCCGATGACGTTCTCGCCCGCCACCGCCTACCGTTAGTTTGCCCAATCGGCGGGCGAATCGCGTTCCGTCGTCAACGCGAAAAAACTGGAGACTCTCATGAGCCAGGCGAAGACGGGAGACACGGTACGAGTGCATTATCAGGGATCGCTGTCGGACGGAACGGTGTTCGACAGCTCGCGCGGGCGAGATCCACTCGAGGTGACACTCGGCTCCAGCCAACTCATACCGGGTTTCGAGAATGCACTGCTCGGCATGCAGACCGGCGAGGAGCGACGGGTGACGATTCCGGCAGACGAGGCCTACGGCCAGCGTCGCGAGGAACTCATCCTTGAAGTGCCGCGAGACAAGTTCCCTCCCACGATCGAGCCCGAGATCGGGAAGCAGCTTCGCATGACGCAGGAAGGGCACGACTTCGTGGTTGTAGTGCAGGATATCAGAGACGACCTCGTTATGCTCGACGCAAATCATCCGCTTGCCGGCAAGGAACTGACGTTCGAGCTGGAGCTCGTTGAGGTACGCTGACGCAGCCGGGTCACCCATGCCTGGCATACGCTGAGGCGCCGCGCGTCCTGCCGCCTTTTCCGAATCAGCCAGGCCGAATGAGCCCTTGCCGCAATGGCGCCTTACGATAACGCATCACCTACCAACCTTCGATTGCACCCAATGTCCGACACACCGCAGCAGCCCGATGCACAGATGTCCAGATTCGGCGACCCGCTTGCCGAGCGGTTGCTCCGCGCGCGCACCGTCATCATCTCCGGCGAGATCAACCAGAAGCTTGCCGAACGAGTATCGGCGCAGCTGCTGGCACTGTCTGCCGAGTCGGACGAGCCGATTACGTTGTTCCTCAATTCGCAGGGAGGACACGTCGAGGCTGGCGACACCATTCACGACATGATCCGTTTCGTGGGTGCGCCCGTTCGCATAGTGGGAACCGGCTGGGTCGCAAGCGCGGGTGCACTGATCTATGTGTCGGTTCCGGTTGAGCATCGCTACTGCCTGCCGAACACGCGCTTCCTGCTTCACCAGCCTGCAGGTGGAGCAGGCGGCGACGCTGCGGATATCGAGATCGAGGCACGCGAGATTCTTCGCATGCGCGACAGGCTGAATCGCATTTTCTCGGCGGCAACCGGCCAGAGTGTTGAGCGTATCGAGGAAGATACCCATCGCAACTTCTGGCTGGACGCGGATGCTGCCATCGAGTACGGCCTGGCGGGCCGCAAGATAGATCACGTCAGGGAACTCGAGCCGGCAACGGTTTGAGTTGACGGCGTTGTTCAGCAAACAGCCAGTTGCGGCAGGCCGGCATGGCAAGAGGTGAGCACGCTGCCAGCACTTGCTGCAGAATGGTGCACGTGGATGGATGGGAGGTACTCGTGGGGAAGGGGGCTCGTGACAACGACGAGCTCACCTTCCGCGTTGCGGAAGCCAACGATCTCTGGCTGCATGCTGCCGGCTATCCCGGAAGTCACGTGGTCGTACGGAATCCGGACAGGGTGGAGGTTCCGCGTGAAGTCGTGAGGCGTGCGGCCGAGCTGGCGGTTTTCAACTCGAAGGCTCGTGAGGCACGGGGGAAGGTGGATGTCCATGTCTGCCGCGCCGGCGATGTTCGCAAGGTGCGCGGGGCACCGGCGGGTCAGGTGCAGCTTTCCCGCTGGGACACGGTGAAGGTCTACAGCCGCCCGGAGTAGAAGCCGCCACGGCGTGAGGCGCGCCCGCGATTTCACAGGGCGACACATGCGGTGCACACTCCGGGCCCACTGCGCTCACCCTCCCACGTTTGCACCAGCGGTTCGGCAGTTGCAGGTATCCCGTGCACCTGTCGTCGCCATTTGCCGTTTGCATCTGGCGCTCCGGCCTACCGCACTCCAATGTGAGTTCGTCCCACCTACTGACCGCGGCAGTGGCACTCACCCGGGATGGCGCAGGAGGTCTTCTCACATGACCGCACCGGTGCAGACAGGCGATGCAGGTCCAGGAGGCTCTTCGATGCTGAGCGCTGCAGGGCTTCTCGCTGCGCTGCGGGCCGTGATGTCGCGTGAACTGGCGGCGGTCAGCCGTTCGGTAGCCGCGTACCAGGACGACGCGTCTCTCTGGCGGGAGATTCCGGGTGCACCGAACAGCGGTGGCACACTCGTCCTTCACCTCGTGGGCAACCTCAGGCACTTTGTGGGGAAGGGACTGGGAGGCACCGACTACGTTCGCGATCGTGAGGCGGAGTTCCGCGATCGCGGCCATACGCGAGATGAGCTGCTGGAGATGCTGGACATCACGGCTCGCGAGGTGGACAGCGCCCTCGCGATCATTGCACCCGATCTGCTCGGAAGCGAGCACGCCCTGCCGGCCGGCGGGTGGCTGGTGCGTAACGACGAACTTCTCCTTCATCTCGCCGCGCATCTTGCCTACCACCTCGGCCAGCTCGATTATCACCGACGGATAGCCACCGGCGAACGACAGGGAGTTGAGGCCCTCCCGGTGGATGCCCTTCCGAGTGCCCGTCGACTGGACGGTTGACCACCGAAAGGAGGACGCTAATGCCCCATCCGTCCGTGCTGGTGCGTGCCGCACGCCTTGGCCTGACCGGCCTTTGCGGAGCTCTCGTGATGGCCTGCGACAACGTTGGCAGGATTGGCGACGGGCTGGCGGACAAGCCGACGCCGCCAACCACGGCCCGCGAGCCGCTTACGCCCGGCGCGGCAGGTCTTGCATGGGCAGCGCCATCCACCGTTGGCGACTCCTGGGTGATTGGACCGCAGGGAATGGGGCCTCTGATGGTGGGAACCGCGTACCCGCCGGATGGCTCGTTCGTAACGACCTCCACGGAGGATGCCCGGTGCAGGGTAGTCACCCCGCCTGACGCGCCACCGGGGCTGGTAGCATGGGTTTGGCGCGGAAACATTGTCTCGCTGGTCGCATCCGAACCCGGTCCCCGACTGCTCGGCGGCGTTGAGGTTGGAACCGGTGAGGCCGAGTTGCGCAGACACTTCGTTGGTCGGCTGCAGGACGGCACCGGTGCGGAAAGCGGCTGGCTGTCCGAGGTGCGGCCGGAAACACTCTCCGGTTACCCCGTGGCTTTCGAAGTGATAGACGGGTACGTAAGCCGAATTCGCGTTGGAGCTCCGTCGCCCGGCGCGGATTGCAGGTGACGGCTGGCGTGTCGTAAGGAGTGGGCGCCTGAACCGCGCTGAACTGCCCGATTAGCTGGCGCTGGATTGCGCAGTTAGCCCTGGGCTGACGCCCTGCGCCCTGAGCCCGACTGTGGATGGCTGCTGGTACGCCAGCTGAGGTTCCTCACCAGTTGCACGCGCCAATCGATGCGGAGATCGCGTCCTGCTGTGTAGCCGCGCGTCTGGAGCCATTCGAGCGTCCAGCGGAATCGCTCCTCGAGCTGTCCGGAACCTTCCGCGCCAGGCGGAACGGGCACCGTGAGCTCCACCCTGTTGAACGGACGATCCGGCTTGTCTACGGTGGTTACCGTATGCCGGCGCAGTGAGAAATCCAGTACGCGCACGAGGTGTTCGAGTTGGCCGCGGATGCGCGTATTGCGCATTTCGTCAACGAAGCGGCCCAGCTTGCTCCGTTCCGATTCAACTTCCTTGCCCGTGTGAAGGGCGTCGAGCGCTGCGAAATAGGCGCGTCGGGCGCGTCGTTCTGCGGCCCAGCCCGATGGGGCCTTCCCGTCCCAGCAGGGTGGGCAGGGTATGCGGAACGAGAGTCCGCCGTCTGCACTACGCAGGCGGCAATAGACGGCTGGCGCCCTTGTGGGGCGCTTATCGGGGGATGCGGAGTACGTAGGCGGCGTGGAAGCGGTACTGTGTTGCATCAGTTACTGCGGGAGGTGCGGCGGATACAGATTGGACCGAGCGTTCGCTTCCGCTGGGACTCTGGAGAGCGTACGTGAGTGCGCTGCTGGCGTGTCTGCGAAGGGCTGCTTCGGCGGGTGGTATCTGGCGACGCATGCCCGGCTCCGCGGTGGGGTGTATCACGGACGCGGAACGTAGAATGCGAGTTCCGGACTCGCAAGCAGGGCAGCATGCCGACCCAACCAGCATTCAGACGACGCTACGGCCCGTGCGATACTGCGCGGGGGGTTGGCGTAGCGGGAATGCCCCGAGTTGGTGCATGGGAAAAAAGCTAGCTCGGCTCTGGATGGGGCGCCAAGTCGGCTGAACGTCCCAATTGGTCCGGATTCTGGCGTGGAGGCGATCGAGCGGATCCTGGCGAGGCAGGGGCGTTCCTGCGGTCGTGGAGCGTTGCGCGGTGACAAGTCAGTTCGTCAAGCGTCGTGATGCGTTAGGTCCTGACGGCGCAGGCGAGAGGCGTGTTGCATGTCGAGGAATGGGAAAGCGGGGAGAGCCTCACCAGGCAGGGCGTGAGGGTTCCGGGAAACATTAAGAATTCTTAACGAGCGCGTGAGGCGCTGGGGCTCGCATTAATTCGCCGCACGATGTACATTGGGGCGCGTTAATGTACGCCGGCCGCCTTACGGCCGTTCCTTCGGCCGGCGAGAGTCCCCCTCAGAAGGAGAGAGCTTCCATGGCGAAAGCCGCAAAGGGTACCCGGAAGAGCACGGCGAAGAAGGCGGTGAAGAAGGCAGCCAAGAAGGCCGTCAAGCGCACTGCAAAGTCGTCGATGGCTCCGGCAAAGCGCGCCCGTAAGGCGACCAAGGCGACCAAGGCGACCAGAGCGACCAAGGCGACCAGGGCCACCAAGACAGCCGCCAAGTCTACCGCGAGAAAGGTTCCAACCCGGAAGATTCCGGGTATCAGCCGCGTGGATCAGGACAGCACCCGGACGCACGGATGGGTAGTGCGCCTCAACTATGAGCAGACGGCGAACGGCTGGCGTCCGAAGCATACGGCGTACTTCGGCGATGCCACCCATGGCGGCACGAACAAGTCCCTGGCAGCTGCCGAGGACTACCTGAAGAAGATCAAGAAGACTCCGAAGAAGGGCAAGTAACTGCGAAGGGGCTGGCGCGTGATGCGCCAGCCCCTTTGTCGTTCGGGGTGGTTCGGGATGACTGTGGCGGCGTGTGGCAGCACCCTACCGCTTCCGCGCCCCTCCTCGACGCCCAGTCGCTCCCTTTCGCACCACCTCGTCAAGCGCTGTTGCCTGATTCCGCAGCAATGCCTTGCTCTTCAGCGTCCGGCGCTTGCTGTCGGACAAATCCGACTCGGCAGACCGCGGAACCTGCCCGTCCCGCAGCCGCTCGAACATCCGCTGGTCCTTCTCTGTCCACGTCGACATTTGAGTTCTCCTGACCGTTGCGCCGGCACCTCCCGCCACTTCGGTCGTCTTGCCGATTTACACGCTGCGATTCCTCAGGCCGTACTCTGCAGTGCGTGCTCCGGTTGCAGACATTCGCTGCAAGAATCGGGCTGCAGGTCCGACGCCGAATACTCTCGCTGACAGCCTCTGCAAGCGCTCTCGATCGTGAAACGAGTGGGTCACAACCCGGTCGCCGTTCACGGTACCGCGCGGCGAGCAGCCAATTGTCCCGGCTGCCGCGCATCCCGCCGGCCGGCCATCTGTTAGTTTGAATGGTGTACCCTGCACCCATTCAAACACGCCATGTCTGATCGTCTGCAAAGACTTCACGACGCCGGACAGTCCATCTGGCTCGACTTCATCGATCGCAGCATGCTCGCCGCAGGCGACCTTGCCCGCATGACCCGGGAAGATTCCATCACCGGGGTCACCTCGAATCCAACGATCTTTCAGAAGGCGCTCGCGGAAGGCAACGCTTACGACGAGCAACTGGCATCGCTGTCGCCCGATCTCAGCCCGCTCCAGCTATTCGAGCAGATTGCCGCAGAAGACGTTCGCCGTGCATGCGACGACCTTCGCGAGGTGTATGACCGCACCGGCGGCCAGGACGGCTTCGTTTCGCTGGAGGTATCTCCAACGGTAGCCACTGACACCGCAGCGACGGTTGCCGAGGCGGGCAGGCTCTGGGCGCTGGTGGACAGGCCGAACCTTCTCATCAAGGTGCCCGGCACCGAGGAAGGCGCGGTTGCGGTTCGCGCGCTCATAGACGCCGGGATCAGCGTCAACATTACACTGCTCTTTTCGGTGGACGCTCACCGCCGCGTAATCGAGGCATACCTGGAAGGGCTCGAGGCGCGCGCGCGCCGTAACGAGCCGATCGATCGTATTGCATCCGTTGCCAGCTTCTTCGTGAGTCGCGTTGACACCGAGGTGGACAAGCGTCTCGGGGAACTGATGGCTACCGCGTCTGACGATTCGTCGCGTGCGGCACTGGCTGCCCTTCGCGGACGCACCGCGGTGGCCAACGCCAAGCTTGCCTATCGCCTGTTCCAGGCGATGTTCCGCGGCGCCAGGTGGGAGAATCTGCGCACTCGCGGAGCCATGCCGCAAAGGCCGCTCTGGGCGAGCACCAGCACCAAGAATCCCGCCTACCGCGACGTGATGTACGTTGAGGAGCTCATCGGGCCCGAAACCGTGAACACCATGCCGCCGGCAACCGTCGAAGCCTTCCGCGACCACGGCGAGGTGCGCCGCACCATAGACGTCAACGTGGACGAGGCCGTTCGCACCATGCAGGCAATCGAGGACGCCGGCATCTCCATGAAGGACGTCACCGACAAGCTGCTGCACGACGGACTCGCCTCTTTCCAGAAGTCCTTCGACGATCTGCTCGCCGGACTCGAAGCCACGCGAACTCGCGTTGCCACTGTTTGAGACAACGATGCGCCGCCCACTCGGGCGGCGCATCGCACACACCCCCCGACATCACCGTGCAGTCGCGAAGCATGACCGGTGCTGCAGGTGCCCAAATCTCCTTCACTAAACGCACACACGTGAAGCAGCAACGCATTCCACGTACAAAAATCGTCTGTACACTCGGCCCGTCATCCGATTCGCCGGAAGGCATCCGTGCGCTAATCGAAGAAGGGCTGGATGTAGCCAGAATCAACTTCTCGCACGGCACCCAGGAACAGCATGCCCGAACCGTCAGGCGCGTTCGAGAGATTGCCGGCGAGCTGGACCGCCCGGTGGCAATACTCGGCGACCTGCAGGGACCTCGCATCCGCATTGGAGAGCTGCACGAGTCGCAGCGGCTCGACATCGGGCAGGAAGTTCGGCTGGTGTTCGAGGAGAACGCCAGGGAAGGGGACATTCCCGTCACCTACGCGCACCTGGCCGATGATGTCCAGGCCGGTGACAGGATTCTGATCAACGACGGGCTGATAGAGCTGGTGGCATACGCCATTGCGGATGGGCGCGTGCTCGCTCGGGTGCTGCACGGCGGTGAGGTGTCCAGCCACAAGGGGCTGAACCTCCCGGGTGTGGATGTGTCGGCCAGTTCGCTCACCGACAAGGACCGCGCTGACATCGCCTTTGCGATCGAGCATGAGCTGGACTTCCTGGCACTCAGCTTCGTGAGGCGGGCATCGGACATCGAAGAGCTTCGCGAGCTCATTCCCTCCGCCATGCTCGTGGTGGCGAAGATCGAGAAGGACAATGCCCTGTCCAGCATCGAAGCCATCGTCTCAGCATCCGATGCGGTAATGGTCGCCCGCGGCGACCTGGGCGTTGAGTTGCCGTTCGAGGAAGTACCGCTCGCGCAGAAGAGGATCATTGCCGTGGCCAATCGACTCGCCCGACCGGTGATTACGGCAACACAGATGCTCGAATCAATGATCACGCACCCTCGTCCCACCCGGGCGGAGGCGAGCGATGTGGCCAACGCAATTCTGGATGGCACTGACGCCGTGATGCTCTCCGCAGAGACCGCTGCAGGCGCCTTCCCGCGCCTGGCAGTCGCTGCAATGCGAAGAATCATCCTGGAGGTGGAGGAGCATTCGCCGAACGCCCCTCGCGAAGAGCGACGGAAGTCGGGCACCGTGGCGAGTACGTCCGAAACCATTGCGGTGGCTGCCCAGATATCCGCTGCAATGACGGGTGCACCCGCCATCGTCCCCTTCACGAAGAGCGGAGTTACCGCGCGTGTGGTTGCGTCGCGCCGTCCGGCGGTTCCGATAGTTGCGCTCACGGATGATCAGCGTGTATATCGTCAACTTGCACTGGTCTGGGGGGCCATTCCCGTGCTCGTTGCACACTGCGACCACTACGACGAAATGTGGGGGCTCGCGCGCGCTGCGGTGCAGAGGCTCGGAATCGCGGCGCCGGGCGACAGGGTAATCGTTACGGCGGGCGTGCCTTTCGACGTGCCCGGCACCACGAACCTGCTGAAGTTCGAAACCGTGTGAGGTAGCATTGCGTCTGATCTTTCTCGGAACGGGCACGAGCTTCGGCGTGCCGCAGGTTGGTTGCAGCTGCGCAGTCTGCAGCTCGCCCGATCCGCGGGATCGTCGCACGCGCTGCAGCATTGTCGTTGAGTCGGAACGGGGAACACGCATCCTGGTTGACACCGCGCCCGAGCTGCGTCTGCAGCTCGTTACCAACCGAATCAGTCGCGTGGATGCACTTTTCTTCACGCATGATCACGCCGATCACACCCACGGCCTGGACGACATTCGCGCGCTCTCCATGATCCGTGATGCTCCGCTTCCCCTGTACGGATCGCAGCACACCCTCGACAGCCTCACGCGAAAATTCTCCTACATCTTCGACGACGACGTTCGCCCGCTGCCCGGCACGTCAAAGCCCGAAGCAAGTATGAAAGTGATAGCTGCGGGTGATGCGGTTCGTGTTGCGGACCTGGAAGTGAAGGCCGCTGCAGTGCCGCACGGGCACGCTGAAGTACTGGCGTATCGCTTCGGACCGCTCGCCTACGTGACTGACGCGAAGTCGGTACCGCCCGAGACCCTCGACCTCATGCGCGGAGCGAAGGTTCTCGTTCTGAACGCGCTGCTCCGTACGAGCCACCCCACGCATCTCAGCATTCCGGAAGCCGTTGACGTTGCGCGCGAGATCGGCGCCGAACGTACGTTCTTCACGCATCTCACGCACGAAACGAGTCATGCAGACCTCGAGTCGGAGCTGCCGGAAGGTATTGAACCGGCATTCGACGGCATGACGATAAGAATTGAGGAGGATTGAAGCGTGGAAATCCGGATCGACTACACGAACATGATGGCCGCGGCTGTGTCGGGCGGCCTGGAAGCCGATGACTGGCGTGAGGCAGGGGAGGCGTTCCGCGCGAGCCGTGCGCGCGTCAACGAGCGCGATGTGCGCGGTGAGCTCGGGTTCCTTCACCTGCCCGAACGAGACGCGCTCCGGCAGGCATGCGAGACTACGGCCGGCGAAATGCGCCCTGACGTGGACGATGTAGTCGTACTTGGAATCGGCGGCTCCGCGCTCGGGCCGATAGCACTGCGCACAGCACTCCTGGAGCCCGGCTGGAACCTGCTGACCAGGAGCGCTCGAAATGGCTTGCCTCGCCTTCACGTTCTCGACAACGTGGATCCCGCAACAATCGCCGGTACACTCGACAGGGTGGATATCGCCCGCACTCTCTTCATCGTAACGTCGAAGAGTGGTGGCACGGCGGAAACGATGGCGCAGTTCCTCGTTGCGAATGACCGCGTGCGGGCAGCCGGCCTGCCGGTGCGCAATCACTTCGTTTTCATCACCGATCCCGATAAGGGCGCACTCCGTGCGCTCGCAGCGTCGGAAGGCATTCGCGCGCTGGAGATTCCCGCAGACGTGGGCGGTCGCTTCAGCGTTCTCACACCCGTAGGACTGTTTCCCGCCGCCATGACGGGAATTGATATCGGCGCACTTCTGCGTGGCGCAGCGATCATGCGTGACCGCTGCGCCACCGATGTCCTTTCGGAAAATCCCGCAGGTGCCTACGCAACATTGCAATGGCTTGCCCACACAAAGCTCGGCAAGTCCATGCACGTATGCATGCCGTACAGCGATTCGCTGCGGGACATTGCCGACTGGTTCGTGCAACTCTGGGCGGAGAGCCTTGGTAAGGTTCGCCCGGATGGCACCAGTGTGGGGCCAACGCCGATCGCCGCGTTAGGGGCAACCGACCAGCACAGCCAGGTGCAGCTGTTCATGGAGGGGCCGGCTGACAAGACGGTGAGCTTCCTGGCGGTGGGATCACGAAGCGGCGATGTGGAAATTCCCTCCGCCTTCCCCGACGTCAGAGAACTCGCATATCTCGGCGGTCACACACTCGGCGCATTGCTCGATATCGAGCAGCGCGCAACGGCTGGAGCACTCGCCAGGCGGGGTCGCCCGAACCTGACCATTACGATGGGCAAGGTGGACGCGGAGCACCTGGGCGCCCTCTTCATGTTCTTTGAACTGGCCACGGCCTACGCGGGCGAGCTTTACGGAGTGAACGCCTACGACCAGCCCGGGGTGGAGTTGGGAAAGCAATTTGCGTACGCCATGCTCGGACGCCCGGACGCGCAGGCCGCGCGAGAAGAATGGGACCGCTTGCCGAAACCCGATCCTTCGCGCACGATTTGAGTCGAGCGGAATCGGACGTCCCGCGCCCGAGCGGAAACTCCAGCAACTCGTGCGCTCAATCTCGCAGGGGAAAGGGCCTGAGCGGAGCAGAATGTCCGAAAAGTCTACAGATACAGCAACCGGCGACGAGCGGCTGGCCAGCTTCAACGAGCTGGCAAGGCGCTCTTCACACGAGATTAGGAATGCGCTTAACGCCGTTGCGGTTAACTTGGAGGTAGCCAGATCGCGCCTGGAGCGATCTGAGCAGCAGGACGACACACTCGCCAAGTCCGTCGCGCCGTTTGCCCGCTCGGCTGCCGAGCAGCTGGAAGTGCTGGCAGGACTCACGGAGTCCTTCATGGCGCTTGCGCGATCGGGACTGGGCGAGTCCGTGTCCCTGGAGGCGGTGGTGCGGAATGCGTCCCGGCTGGCCGATGGAGTTGCGCGATCGGAAGGTAGGGCTGTCACCTTCGACGGAGGCGGTGTGCACGGCTCGCGCACTGTGTCGGGCAACGACGCCGGCTGGGTGGTTGTGCGGTTACTGCTCACCGGGTTGGCCGAGGGTGACGGGCAGTCGCTCACGGTTGGTCTCGTGGAGGGTCCGCGAATGTTCGTTAGAGCGGTTTCCGGAGCGGAGCTTCCCACGCTGGACGTCGGATTCGTGCAGGCAGCAGCGGCATCCGGCGTTCAATTGACGAAGGAATACGGATGCTGGTATGCCGGGTTCACATCGTCCGGCGCCTGACGTGCAATCAAACTCTGTCCCATGGCAATGACGCAACCGAAGATCCTTATTGCTGACGACGAAAAGGCAATCACTACCGGCCTTGGCGCCATCCTTGGCGACGAGGGGTACGAAATTGTGGTTGTTGGCGATGGGCAGGCTGCCCTGGAGCAACTCGCCGGCGACAGCTACGGGGTTGTGCTGGCAGACCTGATGATGCCGAAGCTGGATGGCCTGGAACTGCTCCGCGAAATGGCGGAGCGCGAGATTGCCACGGAGTGCATCATCGTAACCGGGCAGGGAACCGTGGACTCCGCGGTTTCGGCCATGCGTCAGGGCGCTTACGACTACATCGAGAAGCCGCTGAATGCCGAGAAGCTCACGAGGCTCAAGGCGCTGATTCCGAAGGCAATAGACAAGTACAACGTTCAGCAGAAAAACCGGGAACTGGCTTCACAGCTCAGGACACTCACGCACTTCGGCGACCTCACCGGTCAGTCAGATGAAATGCGTGAGGTGTACCGGATGATCGAGGCGGTGGCTTCGAGCACCGCCAGTGTACTGATCCTTGGTGAATCCGGCACCGGAAAGGAGCTCGTAGCGCGGGCCCTGCACAGCAAGAGCGAGCGCGCGAAGGGACCCTTCCTTGCGCTCAACTGCGCTGCACTGCCGAAGGACATTCTGGAGAACGAGCTGTTCGGGCATGAGAAGGGCGCCTTTACCGGTTCCACCAACGAGAAGGCGGGAGCTTTCGAGATGGCGGATGGCGGAACCCTCTTCCTGGATGAGGTTGCGGAGATGACTCCGGACATTCAGGTGAAGCTTCTGAGGGCGTTGGAGAGTCGTACCGTGCGGCGGCTCGGTGGCAAGAAGGACATTCCGGTGGACATCCGCATCGTGGCTGCCACGAACAAGGATCTGCAGCGTGCGATTGCGGATGGTGATCTCCGAGAGGACATCTATTACCGGCTGGCGGTAGTGGAGATACACCTGCCGCCGTTGCGTGAAAGGGCGGGTGACCTGAGGCTGCTTGCCGAGGAGTTTCTGGCCCGCTTCGCGCTGGAGAACAAGAAGAAGGTGCAGGGCTTCGACGAGGCGGCCTGGGAGTGGATGCTCTCGTACCACTGGCCCGGCAACGTTCGTGAATTGAAGAATGCGGTGGAGCGTGCGGTGATCATGTCGCGCGGCGGCCTGATCGGTGCAGATGACATAGCTCCGCGCCATCTGCGGTCGGGCAACGTTACCGGGTCGGTTACCATCCCGGTTGGCTCCTCGGTGGCGGAAGCTCGGCGTCTGCTGGTGCTTCGCACCTTCGCGTCCACCGGCGGAGATCAGCCGCGGACTGCAAGGTTGCTCGGGATCGATGAGGAGGAGTTGGCAGGTGAGCTGGCCGACATAATCCGGAGCCGGGATGGCGGACGGTCGGCCGGATCTGCGGATACAGATGACGGTGTTGAGAAACCCAACGGCGCGAAGTCTGCCGAGGAGAGCCTGATAGAGGAGGCAGTGGCTTCGGTGGCGACGGCGTCATCGGGACGAAAGCAGGCCTCGAGGTCCAGCAGGACAGGTGCGAGCAAGAGTGCGCGCAAGCGTTGATAACCGGTGAGGACGATGCCGTGGCGTGTTGGCGGCGGTGGCGTCCCTCCCTTCCCAGCACGAGGATTGGCCATGTCGCACGACGAATTTTACGAAGAGCCGTACGTGATCATCGAGAAGCATTCCGGTGGATCAGGGAATTTTATTCTGGGCATAGCGCTCGGAGCAGGATTGGCGCTTCTGCTGGCTCCGCAGTCGGGTCGAAAGACGCGTCGTGACATCGAGCGTCGTGCGCGCATGGCGCGGCAGCGGGCGGAGGAGTTGGCGCACGATGTTGGTGATCGGATGAACGACCAGCTCTCGCGTGCCCGAAACGAGGTTGAGTCAAAGCTCGATACCGCGCGTTCGGAGATCGATTTCCGCAAGCGTCAGGTGCAGAGTGCGGTGCACGCTGGTCGTGAGGCAGCGCGAGATGCGCGCGAGGAGCTGGAGCGTCGCATTGCGGATACCAAGGCTGCGTACCAGGCTGGTGTGGACGTGAGCCGGGAGCGTGCCGAGTTGAGAGAGCTGGAGGATGAAGGTGATGAATTCGCTGAGGATTTTGCTCCGGCAGCGGATCTCGATACACGTGGTGCCCGGCGGCAGGTGCGCGGTTCGGGCGAGGCGTCAGGCGCCTGAGGCGAGAGCGTAGCCGGTGACAGGTCCGCCGGCTGGGGAGAGTGTCGGCGGGATAGCCGCAGCAGCGCCTGACGACATACCGGACCATCCAAAGCCGCGTCGAGCCAGGCGGCATGCACGACCATTTTTCGAGCGCGCCGCCTGGTCCACTCGCGACTTTCTCGCCCGCGTGTGGGACAACGCCGGTGAAGACAACGTGTTCTTCCTGGCGGGCGGAATCGCGTTCAACATACTGCTCGCCGCAGTGCCATTTGCGCTGCTGCTGGTGAGCGGCATGGCCTACCTGCTCAACTTTTCCGCTGAAGCGTCTGCAACCGAGGTTGCAGAACTCGTGTCACGTCTACTGCCACCAGGTCAGGATACGCTGCGCGATTCCCTGGTGGCGGCGGTGAACACGCGCGGGCCAACCGGGCTCGTTGGAGCCGTGAGCTTTGTATGGTTCTCCACCAGGCTGTTCGGTTCGCTTCGCAGCGTGCTTGGCGAGGTGTTCGACATCGAGCGAGGCAGGGGAATCGTGGCGGGAAAGCTGTTCGACGCCCAGGTGACTGTTGTGGCCACCATCCTCGTTTCCATCTACGTGACGCTCAATGCGTACCTGGTGTTCGCCACCACACGAGGAATCGCGGTGCTGGAGCGAGTGGGGCTGCGAAATGACCTGATGGGAGGTCTGGAGTACACCATTGGTCGGCTCCTGGCCTTCGGAATGGCCTTCAGCATTTTCTTCGCCCTGTACAAGGTGCTCCCCTATCGCCGTATCAGGTGGCAGACCGCCTGCGTTGCGGCACTCTCAACGAGCATCCTCTTCGAACTTGCCCGAAACCTCTTCACGATGTTCGTGCGCTCGTTCAGCCCCGGTTCGCTGTACACGGGCACGATCTACGCACTGGTGATAGTGGTGTTCTGGGTGTACTACGCCGCGCTCACCTTCATCATCGGCGGGGAGGTTGCGCAGGTGTACGAGCTTCGGCGCGTGAGACGGCTTCAGCGTGAAGTATTTGACTGACAAAGGTGCGATCGACGCCGGAACCTCTCCGTTTCGAGGCACCCGGCCGACACCGTGGTAGAGCCTGTCGCCGTCGGGCAGCCGGAAGTCGCCCGGGCTGCCGATTTCCGCCCACTTTGTGACCCCCGTCGCATTGTGACCCCTCCGTGGCACGACCGGTGCCTTGGTAAGGGACAGAAGACAAACCATCACGGAGGCCAAATGCGCAACCTCACTGCAATAGCACTTCTCGCCACTCTTACCACCCTCGGCGCCTGCACCAAGACCGGTGAAGGCGAGTACCAGGTGGAGACTCCCGACGTCGACGTTTCCACAGACACCACCACGGTAAACACTCCCAGTGTTGACGTGGGCAGGGATACGCTTCAGGTACCGGTTCCGACCGTGGACGTGGACCCGCCCAGGAGCAACTGATTCATCTCAGTTGACGAATGACAGAAGCGCCGCAACCGATTACCGGTTGCGGCGCTTCTTATTGGAAGCGACCGGAAGCGTTGCCCGGTACTGTAAGTTGTCTGCAAGCTTCAGCCAACTCCGTACCGCCTTCTGCCTTTTTGCTTACATGTCCGCCCAAATCATTGCAGACCTCCGCAGCGACACCGTCACCCGGCCCGTGCCCGGCATGCGCGAAGCAATCGCGAGTGCGGTTGTTGGCGACGACGTTCTCGAAGGTGACCCAACCGTTCGCAGTCTCGAGGATCAGGTTTGTTCGGTCCTGAACAAGGATCGTGCGCTCTTCTTCCCGTCCGGAACCATGGCGAACCTTGCTGCACTCTGGCTCCAGGCAGAGCGCGGCACCGAGGTTCTGCTGGATTCCGAGTGCCATATCTACAACTGGGAAGTGGCTGGCGCGGCGTCCATTGCGGGAGTGCAGCCGCGGCCCGTGATTGCATCCAACGGGATCGTTATGCAGGCGGCCGACCTTCAATCCGCCCTCAAGCCCGCATCTTCGCTGCCTCGCACCAGTCTCGTGTGCGTGGAGAACACGCATAACGGAGCGGGTGGTGCCGTAAGCGATGCCGCATTCCTCCAGGCCATCCGCGAAGTTGCCGACGGGCAGGGACTGCCGGTACACATGGATGGAGCTCGCCTCTGGAACGCCGCAGTCGCGTTGAACGTGACGCCTGCGTCGCTCGTTGAGCACGCGGACACCGTGATGGTGTCGTTTTCCAAGGGACTCGGTGCACCGGTTGGGGCCGCACTCGCCGGAAGCGAACGCGCGATGGAGCGTGCCTGGGAGGTACGCAAGCGACTGGGCGGCGGCATGCGGCAGTCGGGCGTTCTGGCTGCGGCCTGCATATACGGACTCGAGCATCACATGGAGCAGCTGGCAGACGATCATGCGAATGCAGCGCTGCTGGCTACGCTGGTTGGCGATGTGGATGGCGTTCGCGTTGTGC
Organism: Gemmatimonadales bacterium; assembly: GCA_035306065.1. Lineage (GTDB taxonomy): Bacteria > Gemmatimonadota > Gemmatimonadetes > Gemmatimonadales > Gemmatimonadaceae > JBBQHX01. Next base: position 49,371 of record DATGOL010000113.1, read on the forward strand.
AGCCGCAGACGAACATCCTGATGGTAGATCTGCCGGCCAGCCTTTCGGGCCCCGAGGTGGCTCGTCGTGCTGCGGAACGGGGCGTTCTGATTTCGCCGTGGAACGCAACCAGGATACGGGCGGTGACGCATCTGGACGTCTCGCGGGAAGCAGTAGCCGCTGCCGGCGCCGTACTTCGTGACGTGCTGGCTGAGCAGTAGGGCGAAGCGCGCCTGGAAGGTGCTGATATCCGGCGCACGGATCGCGAGTGAGCGACATGCAGGATTGTGAGCAGGGGATGCTGCGGCTACATTTCTCGGTGCCCCGGGTCCCGGAGGGCGCGAGCCCGCCAACCCCGTCAGGACCCCGAAGGTAGCAGCGGTACGTGGTGTCTTTCGTTGCTCCGTCAGGCCCGGGGTAATCGCGCGGGCTCCGGCCCTGGTTAACGGGTTCGGACCTGCGCGAGGTGGTGCTGAAATGCCGCCGCGATCGTATAGCGGCAGAGCCTGACGAGTGCATAGCGCCGTCAGGCTCTCGTTGTCTCGGAGCCGTTTGCGCGGCTCCGCGTACCTTCCCGGACGTCTCATGGCAATCGCACTCGCTCGAAAGTACCGCCCGCGTGACTTCGCGTCGGTTGCGGTGCAGTCGCATGTCTCCAACACGCTCCGGAACGCCATCGCGCGTGGTCGTGTGGCGCCCGGCTATCTCCTGTGTGGTCCGCGCGGTACGGGCAAGACGACCCTGGCACGCGTGCTCGCCATGGCCCTCAACTGCGAGCGCAGGCAGGATGGAAGCAGTGCAGCCGGCGAGCCGTGCGGCGAATGTGCATCGTGCACCCGCATCTGGGGCGGTTCCGCAAGCCTGGACGTCGTTGAGATCGACGCGGCCTCCAACCGCGGTGTAGACGACGCACGTGAACTCCGCGAGCGCGCGATGTACGCGCCTTCGGCCGACGAAGGCTACAAGGTCTACATCGTGGACGAAGCGCACATGCTTACTCGTGAGGCCTGGAACGCACTCCTCAAGATTCTCGAGGAACCGCCGCCGCGCGTTGTCTTCGTGTTCGCAACCACGGACCCGCAGAAGATCGCCCAGTCGGCAGCACCGGTGCTCAGCCGTCTCCAGCGTTTCGACCTCAAGCGCATCGGGCCCGCCGAAATTCGCGATCGCCTTGCCTTCGTGCTCGACGAGGAAGGCGTTGGTTACGAGAAGGAAGCCCTTGGCATGATCGCTCGCGCCGCCGACGGCGGACTTCGCGACGCACTCAGCCTGACAGACCAGGTTCTCTCGCTCGGAACCGAAAGCGAGGTAACCGCCGAGCGCGTTCGTGAGGCACTCGGCCTGGTGCCTGAAGATGAGTACCTCACGATTCTCAACCTGATCGCCGAGCGGCGCGCTGCAGACGTGTTCAGCGAGGTAGCACGGCTGGCGGATGCCGGAGTGGACTTCGTCACCTTCCTCGGCGGCTTCACAGACCTGATTCGCGCGCAGCTCGCCGTGCAGCTTGGCGGAACACCACCAGATACCTCCGAGCGCATGCTGGCGGAGTTGAAGGCGCGGCGGGATGTCTTCGCGGTGGCGGATCTGCTGAGGATGCTGCAGGCGATCGGCGACACGGAAACCCGTTTCAGGCGGAGTGGTCAGCAGCGGATGCTGCTCGAGCTGCTGCTCGTGCGCCTGGCGTTGCTGGACCGCAGCGTGGAGCTGGAGGATGTACTTCGGGCGCTCGGTGGTGAGGGCAGTGGAGGAGGGGATCGGCCGGTGCGAAATCCGTCGTCCGGCCCGACGGGCGCACGTACGGGTGGCGCGGGCGGTGGACCGCGCCCTGGCGCACCGGTGGCGTCAACGGCGAAGTCGAGTGGAGCGCCAGATCACGGGCAGCGTGACGCGTCTCGTGCGCCACGAGGCGAGGCTTCGTCCACATTGGCGTCGGCAGCGCGCTCAGCCCCTGCAACTCGCTCAGCAGCGGCGCCCGCATCAGCTGGCTCACCAGAGCCCGCAACGCGTCCTGTAGCGCCCGTAACTCCCCTGGCCGACGCACCACCCCCGTGGGAGGGTCCGCCGCCCTGGGAGGAGCCTGCCGGCTCTGTTGACGGGGCGCGGCTGGCGACCGCGTCTTTGGGGTCAGGGCGATCAGGGCCTCGAACGCACAGCGAGTCGTCCGGCTCAGCGACTGGCCCGGCCGCGTCAGCCGAAACAGCGGACGTCCCCATACCAGACCTCAACCGTGTTGTAGAAAAGTGGGAAGACGTAGCCGACGCGTTGAGTGCTTCCGGGCGGGCGCTCGTGGCGCCACTTCTGGCGCATGCTGAGCCCGTTTCCGTAACCCGGGCGGGAGCACTCGTTGTGCAGGTGGGCGACGGGCCGGCCGAGGCGGCGATCGGGAATGCGATGGACGACGTGGTGAAGGCGCTACGTTCCGTGTTCCCGGGGCTGCGCAGGATTCAGCTTCGAGTGGCCGGTGGTTCGGCAAGGCCGGGCGGCCGCCTGACGACCGAGGCCGTAATCGCCGAACGCCTCGCCGCGATCAAGCGGAAGGATCCGGCCGTGGGCGAGGCTGTTTCGGAGTTGGATCTGGAGTTGATCGAGTGAGCTGGAACACCAGACTCCACGTGCGCGGGTTGTCACTACCGTATCGCGTTCGGTAATCTTCCCGTTCCCCCATTCCTGAGCTTATTCGGATGGCCGATTTCATGAAGATCCTGCAGCAAGCGCAGGAGATGCAGGGCAAGTTGCAACAGGTGCAGGAGTCTCTCGCGCAGCAGACGGTAACGGCTGCGTCGGGCGGCGGCATGGTCACAGTGGATGTGGACGGCCGCGGCCAGGTGAAGCGCGTGAAGATTGATCCGTCTGTCGTGAACCCGGCGGATGTGGAGATGCTGGAAGACCTGGTGCAGGTTGCGGTTACGGAAGCTCAGCAGAAGGCCACGAAGCTTGCGCAGGACGAGATGGGCAAGCTTACCGGCGGGATGTCGCTTCCGTTCAAGCTGCCTTTCTGAACGTGTCTGCGATTGACGAGCTCGCGACGGAGCTCGCTCGTTTGCCGGGAATTGGCCGGAAGACGGCGCTTCGCCTTACGTACCACCTTCTGAAACAGCCGCAGGAGCGAAGCCGGCGGCTGGCCGAGGCGCTGGTGACGCTGGCCGAACGCGTTCATCCCTGCTCGCGCTGCTTCAACCTCACCGAGAACGATCTCTGCTCGATCTGTACGGACAGCCGGCGTGACGCGGCCATCATCTGCGCCGTCGAAGATTCGGCGGACATCGGTGCAATAGAACGGGCAGCCGAGTTCCGCGGGATTTACCATGTACTGGGTGGGCGAATTTCGCCGCTGGATGGAGTGGGCCCGGAAGACCTGACGATACCGCAGCTTCGGCAGCGGGTGGAGAGTGGAAACGTGAGGGAGGTAATCATCGCCACGAATCCAAGTCTGGAAGGAGAGGCAACTGCCCTGTATGTGCAGAGGCAGCTTGCAGGTTTGCCGCTGTCCGTGTCGCGAATTGCGCGGGGACTGCCTGTTGGTGGTGACCTTGAGTATGCGGACGGCGTCACCATTGCGCAGGCTCTCGCGGCACGCAGGGAGATGAAATGACCCGGCGTTCCGATGTTATGGCTGCCCTGGGATTCCTGGGCGGGCTGACGGTGGGAGTCCTGTTGGCCGCTCAGCAGCTCCACATACACCGGCGCAACCTGTTCAGCCGTCGTCCGTACCAGCGCCTGGCGGCGCTCTCGCATCTGCGAAGCCAGCCATCGCTGGAAACCGCGCGGTTACTACAGGACTACGTTCGGTGGGAGCCCCGTCCCATGCTTCGTCGTCGCGGGATTCGAATCCTGCGTCAGATGGAGCACGAGCTAAACTAGACTCCCTTCAAATGTCGGCAGGCGCAGCCAGCTGGGCTTTCACGGAAGACGACTACGCATCGATCACGGAGGCGCTCCAGCGATTCCTGTTCGACAGCAATGCACGTTGTGCACTGCTGGTAGACAGGAATGGACAGTTGGTTGCCACCGTGGGCGAGCAGCCCGACTTCGATCCAACCGCCTTTGCAACTCTTACGGCGGCTGACTTCAGTGCAAACGATCAGCTGGCGCGTCTGATCGGCGAAACTGATTTCTCCACGCTCTTCCATCAGGGAGAGCGTGAGTCCATGTATCTTGCCGACGTCGCGCGACGCGTTATCCTCGTGGTGCTGTTCGACAATCGCACCACGCTGGGACTCGTGCGGCTTAAGTTGAAGCACGTTGTTGAAGAGCTCACAGGGCTGGTGCAGGCTGTGTTCGCGAGGCCGCGACATGGCGAGGAACCAGCCACGAATCCCTTTGCGGGCGCGGATGACGAAATCGACCGCCTGTTTCAATAAGCGCGAGGAGCGACTGCCATGTCGATGATCAACTACGCCTCGCGCGAGATCAACTGCAAGATCGTGTATTACGGGCCGGGGCTAGGTGGAAAAACCACCAACCTGGAGCACGTTTACAACAAGGTTCATCCGGAAACTCGCGGGAAGCTCATCTCGCTCGCCACGGAAACCGAGCGCACACTCTTCTTCGATTTCCTTCCCGTGGACCTCGGTACCATCAGGGGATTCAAGACGCGGTTCCATCTGTACACCGTTCCGGGACAGGTGTACTACAATGCCAGCCGAAAGCTCATTCTGAAGGGCGTGGACGGCCTGGTGTTCGTGGCCGATTCGCAGATCGACCGCATGGAAGCAAACGTGGAAGCCATGCAGAACCTGTATGACAACATGCAGGAGTACGGTTACGACGTTGCCCGCATGCCGTTCGTGCTGCAGTACAACAAGCGCGACCTGCCGAACGCAGCATCGGTGGAAGAGCTGCAGTCATCGCTGAATCCGGGCTTCGAGATCACTGATCCGGCTCGCCAGCGGCCGGTACCGGACCCGGTTCATGCCGGTCAGATGCTGGTTGAGCGACTTCCATCGGGCGAATGGGTGGAAAGGGCGCCATATTTCGAGGCGGTAGCGGTTTCGGGCGACGGCGTGTTCGATACACTCAAGGCAGTGAGCAAGCTTGTATTGAAGGCGCTGGCGTAGCCGAACCTGATATTCACTCCGGGCGTTTAATGACGTGAACCTTCCGAACGCGATCACGGCAGCACGAATTGCAGTCACGCCGCTGATCGCGGTTCTGCCGTTTATCGCATCATGGGAGTGGCGACTCTTTGCCTTCGTGCTCTACGTGGTGGCTGCGGCAACTGACTACGTGGACGGCAAGCTTGCCAGGGAGCGCGGGCAGGTAACGGACCTCGGTCGCCTTCTCGACCCACTTGCAGACAAGCTGCTGCTGCTGGGTACCTTCGTGCCCATGTACCTGCTGCAGGGCGGCGGCGGCCCGCTCAGCTTCCTCTCTCCGATTGACGTGCCCGCTGTTGCCGGGCTTGCAGAGGGCATCTGGCTGCGCGAGGCCGGCAACCCGGCCTTCCCCTTCATACTCGGAAGCGCAACGATCACGCTGCCCTTCCTGGTGGTGCTGGTGGTGCTCGGTCGTGAGGCACTCATGACCGCGTTCCGGCAGTATGCCGCACGACGCGGTGTGGTGATCAGCGCCATAGGCCCCGCCAAGTGGAAAACGGGCTTCCAGAGTGTCTGGGTAGGCGCCGCGTACTTCTGGTTCTTTGCTGCCACCCTCGCGGCGGATCAGGCGTGGACCTCCACCGCCTGGCGCGCATTCGCTTCCTTCAACGGACTCGTGGGTGTCGTGACCATGGTAGTTGCCGTAACGCTTACGCTCTGGTCACTCTGGCTCTACGGGCGCAGCTTTGCAGGACCGGTGTTCCGGGCGCGAGGACGGTCTCACTCGTAATGCGGGCCCGCTCCTTCCCGAACCCAGGGACAGGAGCATTCACCGGACACGCCCATGAAAGTCGAAATACTCACCATAGGCGACGAACTGCTGCTCGGCTTCACCGTGGACACCAACAGCGTGTTCCTCGCGCGCGAGCTCGCGGAGCTGGGCGTGGAAGTAGTGCGCCGCACGACGCTCCCTGACACAGGATCGGCCATCATCGATGGCGTTCGCGAGGCACTCGCCCGCACCGGCGCGGTGATCACCACCGGAGGGCTTGGCCCCACCAGCGATGATCTCACCTGCGAGGCAGTGGCTGCTGCCTTCGGCGTGCCGCTCGTACGGGACAACGATGTGCACGCCGCTCTCGAAAGTCGCTGGAAGAACCGCGGATTACCAGGTGAAGCCCCGGCAGACTTCTTTCGTCAGGCGCTGGTGCCGGAGGGCGCAGACATACTCGCAAACCCCGCGGGAAGTGCACCTGGTCTCTGGCTCGAAAACTCACGGCATGAGTGGCTGGCAGTGCTTCCGGGCGTACCTCGAGAAATGCGAGCCATCTTTCATGATTCGCTGCGGGCGAGGATCGCCGTGAGGGCAGGGCCGGGTGCAGGCGTGGTGCGCTCGAGGACACTCAGAACGACCGGGGTTCCGGAGAGCCTGCTGGCTGAGAGACTCACCGATGCCGCAGATCGGCTTGGTCCGCTCTCACTCTCGTACCTGCCCGGGTCGTCAGGCGTGGACCTGCGAGTCACGGCTCGCAACCTGCCATCCGACGAAGCCGATCGGCTGCTGCACGACGCCATGGAGTGGCTGCGGGATCGCGCCGGCTCCGACGCCTATGGCGAGAACGAGGCCGACATGGCTGAAGCGGTGCTCGATCTTTGCAGACAGCGGAATTTCACGCTGGCGCTGGCCGAGAGTTGTACTGGCGGGATGCTCGGTGCACGACTGTCCGCAATCCCGGGTGCCAGTGAAGTGTTGCTGGGCGGAGTGATAGCGTACGCGGATCAAGTGAAGGAACGCCAACTCGGCGTGTCTTCAGAATCACTCATCTCGCACGGCGCCGTGAGCAGGGAAGTGGCGGAGGAAATGGCATCCGGCGCACGAGTCCGGCTGTCGGCCAGTATCGGGGTGGGAATCACCGGCGTGGCCGGGCCCGGAGGCGGAACGGAGAGCAAGCCGGTGGGCACCGTTTGGATTGCTGCGGACGTGCTCGGGCAGGTTCTGGCGGAATTGTACCGTTTCCAGGGCTCCCGGGAGGAAGTCCGTGAGCGCTCGGCGCACGCTGCCCTGGCGCTCATTCGGAGAATGCTGACGCGGTGAGTACGAAGGCTGCTATGTGCAGAAGCAGGCTAGATTGCGCCAGTCAGGCTGGAATGCGAAACTGCAAGGTGCGCGGCCCGTACGGCCCCGCACGCTCGTGAAAGACACCCAGACTATTGCGATGCACAAACGAGACGAATTTTCGCGCGGTGGGGGAATCGACAACGACCTCGGAGACGCAGACGCGTCTGCCGTTGAGCCGGGGGAGTCTCTGGTGGGCGAGCGCGAACCTGATGCTTCGGCTGATGCTGCGCTGAATGCAACCGGTGCCGTTGCCGCACTGCGTGAGGAACTCGCCGGCCAGAACGACAAGTACCTCAGGCTGGCCGCCGAATTTGACAACTTCCGCAAGCGAAGCAATCGCGAGCGGGCGGAAGCCGGCATCAAGGGACAGGCATCGCTGCTGCGAAAGCTGCTCGAGGTGATCGACGACCTTGACAGGTTCAGCGTTGTGGACCCGAACTCCACCGACACGGGCACCGTGGTGGAGGGCGTTGTCATGATCTGCTCGAAGTTGCACAAGGAACTGGAGCAGGCGGGCCTGGAGTGGATCAGCCCGGAGGGCCAGCCGTTCGATCCGAACCTGCATGAGGCCATGGCTGCGGAACCGGCTTCCGCGCCTGACCAGGATGGTGTTGTGGCGCGTGTCTACCAGCGCGGGTACGTGTTCCACGGAGAGCTGCTTCGACCGGCGCGTGTGGTCGTGTGGCAGTTCAACAGCTGACGGCAGGCTGAGGCCGCATGGCACCCACCAAGGACTACTACTCCATCCTCGGCGTTCCTTCATCCGCGAGCGCGGATGAGATCAAGAAGCAGTATCGCAGGCTTGCAAAGCAGCACCATCCGGATTCGAACCAGAATGACCCCAGGGCGGCGGAGAAGTTCAAGGACTTATCCGAGGCTTATGGCGTTCTGGGTGACGCCGACAAGCGCAAGCAGTACGACGAGATGCGCCGCCTGGGGGCGTTCGGCGGATTCAGCGGTCGTCGCCCTGGCGCCAGCCCCGGCGCCGGGCGTGCCCGGTCAGGTGGCAGCACGGAGACCCGCTTCGAAGACTTCGACATCGGCGGTATTGGCGGGCTTGGCGACATCTTCTCGTCGATGTTCGGAGCGGGTGCACGCGGAGCCCGTGGGCGCGCTGCGCCGGAGCAAGGCCAGTCGGTGGAAACCACGCTGGAGATCCCGTTCCGGACTGCTGCACGAGGCGGCAAGGTTCCGGTTGAACTCGAGGTAACCGAGGAGTGCTCCACGTGTAACGGCTCCGGTGGTGCGCCGGGCAGCACGTCACGCACCTGTCCCGAATGCGAGGGGCGTGGAGTGATTTCTTTCGGGCAGGGTGGTTTCGCGGTGAACCGGCCGTGTCCGATGTGCCTCGGCCGCGGAACCATTCCGAGCGAGCCGTGCCCAACGTGTTCAGGAGCGGGCGAGGTGCGCACCAGGAAGAAGGTGCTGATTACCGTGCCTGCCGGTGTGGATTCCGGGTCGAAGATCCGGCTGAAGGGTCAGGGCGGCAAGGGAGGTCGCGGTGCACCGGCCGGAGACCTTCTGATCACGTTCCAGGTGAAGCCGGATCGGTTTTACGAGCGAGACGGGCTGGATGTGATCGCGAAGGTGCCGTTGAACATTGCGCAGGCCACGTTAGGCTCGCGGATCAGTGTGCGCACCCTGGAGGGAAAGAAGGTGGCGATCAGGATCCCGGCAGGAACGTCGTCCGGCAGGAGATTCCGCGTACGCGGGCAGGGAATCGAGAAGGATGGCGCCCGTGGCGACCTGATCGTGGAAACCACGATCACTACACCCGATTCGCTTGACGAAGGGCAGGAAAAGCTGATGCGCGAGTTTGCGGAGGCTGCGGGGCTGAAGTTCTGAGCTACGCCACCACCCGCAACTCCCTTCGTCCCCGCTCGATTACACCTCCGCCGAGCACCGCCGTTCCGTCGTAGGCAACAACGGACTGCCCCGGCGTGATTGCCGACACAGGCTCCGACAGCGCGAACTCCACTTCCTCGCCGTCACAACGGAGCACTTCGGCATTGGCTGCCGCGGCACGGTGGCGTACCTGTACCTGCAGCATGGTACCCGGCGCCGGAGGTTCCATGAGCCAGTTGAACTCACGGGCAACCAGGCCGCGTCCCAGCAGCGCCTCACGCGAGCCGATCACCACCATGCGCGCCGCCGGACGAATGTCCACTACGTACATGGGGGTGGCAAAGCCTCCGGGAAGCCCGCGACGCTGACCTATGGTATAGCGCGCGTAGCCTGCGTGCTCGCCCACCACTCGTCCATCGGTGGTGACGATTGGACCCGCGCGAAGTGCAGGCGTGTCCTCGCCCAGCTTCTGCGCAATGATGCGCGTGTGGTCGCCGTCAGGCACGAAGCAGATATCCTGGCTTTCCACCTTCTCGGACACAACCGAAAGTCCGAGTTCCCTGGCTACGTTGCGGGTTTCCTCCTTGGTGCGATCGCCAACCGGCAGCAGCATTCGCCTTACCACAGCCCGGTCGATCCCCCACAGGAAGTATGTCTGGTCCTTCAACGGATCCAGGCCACGATGCAGCACGCCGTCTGCCACGCGCGCGTAATGGCCGGTTGCAATCCACTTCGCGTCGATTGCGTCTGCCTTGTGAAGCAGGTCGCGGAACTTCGTGAACGTATTGCAGCGCACGCAGGGAATGGGCGTGCGACCGCGCGCGTACTCATTCACGAAATCGTCAACGACATCGCGACCGAAGGCGCTCTCCAGGTTGAGAACGTAGTGCGGAATTCCAAGCTTCTCGCACACGCGCCGCGCGTCATTCACCGAGTCCAGCGAGCAGCATGGACGATCGGGCACTTCGTCGGTGTGGCAGAACAGCTTCATGGTGGCGCCCACCACGTCGTAGCCCTGCTGCACGAGAAGCGCCGCGGCTACGGAGGAGTCTACTCCGCCCGACATTGCGACAAGCACGCGGTCGCGCGTGCAGCCACGGTTGCTCATCGTCAGGCTACCGCTGCCGAGCCGCGCGCCTTGTGCACCAGGGCAGGAAGCAGCTCTGACACGCGGGTAACGTGATCGTCAGTCGTCAGGCTGCCAAGGCTCAGCCGCAGCGCACTCATCGCCTCGTCTGCACCAACCCCCAGTGCGGATAGCACGTGAGACACACTCGCCGCACCGCTCTGGCACGCGGAGCCAGCCGAGGCGGCAACACCGCGCAGGTCCAGCGCCATCAGCAACGACTCTGCATCACAACCAGGCACGGAAACGTTGATTATGTGCGGTGCACGGTCAGCGCCGCTGCCGTGAATCACGGCGTCAGGCACCTGCTGCATGATAGCCAGCTCCAGCCGCTCGCGAAAATCGCGAAGCCGGCGGCACTCCTCTTCGCGCTCCGCTACCGCAAGCTCAACCGCCGTGGCAAAGCCCACTGCGTACGCCACGTTCTCCGTACCGGGGCGCCTGCCACGATCCTGACCGCCACCGAAAAACAGTGGCTGCATTGTCGTTCCGCGCCGAATGAACAGCGCACCAATTCCCTTGGGCGCACCGATCTTGTGGCCACTCACGGCCAGCATGCTCACCGGCAGCCGGCCAACGTCTATCTCCACCTTTCCGAGCGCCTGCACCGCGTCCGTGTGGAACAGCACGCCACTCTCCCTCGCGAGCTCGGCAATCTCCGGAACGGGCTGCACCGTGCCGATCTCGTTGTTGATCCACATTACCGAACAGATGGCAAGCGAATCATCCATGGCGGCGCGCACTGCATCCATGTCCACCACCCCTTCGCATGACACCGGCAGCAGCCGAAGCTCAGCTCCCTCGGCCTCCGCCTGGTGCGCAGCGGCAAGCACAGCCTTGTGCTCGATCGGCGTTACCGCCACTGCGTTCCGGCCGGCCGCGCTGGCCCTCTGTGTTCGCCATGCGCCCAGTACGGCGAGGTTGTCGCCCTCGGTGCCGCAGCTCGTGAAAATGATCTCGTCAACGTGGGCGCCGAGGCAGGTGGCCACGCGCTCTCGTGCCTCGTCCAGTGCTACGCGTGCGTCGCGCCCCCAGCGGTGCATGCTGGAGGGATTTCCAAAGCGTTCGCCAAGGAAGGGCAGCATTGCTTCCAGCACTTCCCCACGAACCGGCGTGGTGGCCGCGTGATCGAGATAAATGGGGTCCATTCCTCAAATATACGGAATCCGGGGGCCTCGTGCCGGAAATGGCCCCCTGGGTGGCTGGAGAACCGTTTCCGGCGCCGGAACCCGGGTCAGCGCCTTCTGAACTCAGCCACGGCTGTGCCCATCTGGCGACGTTCCATTGCTCACTTCTCCTCGCTCACGTCCCCTGGCTTTCGTAGCCTGCCACTGCCTGCACCGCGTCTCTCACGAGCGTGGGAGCCACCGTGCCCGCAGAAACACCGGCCGCCGTAAGCCAGCCCTCGGTATTGAGATCGAAGGCGATTCGCGCGCCGGTGTTTGCACTCAGGGTGATTGCCGGAATGTCCCGGATGAGAACGACCTCGGTGTCGGTTACGTCCAGGGTACGATTGGTCACGGAGCCGCCCGGCGGGCTCCCGGTTACCGTGAGCGAAGCACCACGAAGCGTGAGCCTCACCTTTGAATACGTTGCCGCGGGCAGGGACACGACATTCTCCACGCCGGCGCTGTCGCCCGCCTGCAGGGGCACGGTGATCGCGCGAGTACCGCTGACGTCGTGCCAGCTGTCGCCATCGGACGAAACCGCCACACGAGCGGTGGTGACGAACACGCCATTGTACGGACCAGGCTCCGGCGCCAGCTGAACCCCGCTCACGGGAGGTGTGGTGCGAGACGGGTTGTCGTCCAGCACCACACGAACGGTGGCATTGATACTTACGCCGGTAACGCTGTCTCCACCGCAAGCCGCGGCAGAGCCCAACAGCAGGAGCAGCAGTCCACTTCGCGCCACCGTTAACCTCACGAGCTTTCCTCCAGTATCAATCGGGAAATGCGACGGAGCCGAACCGTGTCATGCGTCGGGCTTCAGTACCCTGAGCCGCACCACGTACTGTACGTCCAGCTCGTCGCGCTGCACTCCGTAGATGTCGTCTCCCTCAACGTGCAACGGACGGAAGCGCGGCGGCAGTTCAACGGCACCGAGCAGTCGACCTTCGACATCGTATACGTCCCACTGCCGTGAGCCGAAGTCAAACGCGTTGGCGCCGTCTCCGGTGAAGTCCATTTCGTTGGCTGGCCGCACGCGCTGAACCCAGAGCGTACCGTCGGGGCCACCCAGCAGGTCGCTGAGTACAGGATACCGGTCTGCGAACTCGGTGTTCCCCAGAATCAGCTGCAGGGCCTCGGGCGGAACGCCCTGCTGGCCCATCATCTCGCGCATGCGGTCGAGGAGGGTGCTTTTGTCTGCTTCGCTAACCACTCCGCCTTCCACCTGCCGCTGGATGATCCTCGTGAGGCTGCCCTCGGTACTGCGCATCTCTACTCGATACTTGTCGTTCGTTGCAAGCACAACCCTGCCGTCGGTCAGCAGAGTCCACAGCGGTTCGGGCGAGAACATGCGCAGTCGGGGCACGTTCCCTTCCATGGTGAAGGTCTCCGTGGATGGCAGTGCAACGAGCGTGTCCTGAATGCTGCCCGACGCATCACGAGTGAGAAGCACGCCGCCGCCTATCGGAACGTCGGTATTCCCGGGCACCGGCATCTCGCGTGTCTGCTGCACGATCCTGCCGTCGGGGCTCATCACCCACTTCAGCGCGATTCCCTCGGTCATCGGAAGGGGGAAGTCCGTGGCGTGCTCGCCCTCAGGCGTGAAACGCGTTGCGCGCTGCAGCATGAGATCCGGCACGGTGATCGTGTCGCCCGGCGTGACCAGCACGGCAGATGCAACCTGGCTGAACTCTCCAGGGCCCGACCCGGGCCGGCCCAGTGTGCGCACGTACTCGCCGGAAGCGTCGAACACCTGTACCCGCTGACCCATCTGGTCCAGCGTATAGATGTTGCCCTCGCTGTCCAGGTCCAGGCTCACGAGCTGACCGAACTGAAGGTTCGCATCACCCTCCTCCGCGCCAATCCGAAGCTGCTCTTCCACCGTCCAGCGCTGTTCAGCGGTCCACACCCCGCGGTCGGGGTTGCGGACGATCGCGATTCCGGCGCTGTCCACCACCGATCCAGCCCAGGTGCCGTCTCCAGCGCTTTCGCCTGATGAGCAGGCAGTAACTGCAACGAGAAGGAGCGCGGAAACAACCTTGCTGTGCATGCGGTCCATGGAACCTCCAGAAAGAGCCGTAAGAATGAGTGGCGCGGAAACCCGGACAGAAAGTTCGTGCAAGCTGGCGGAATGCGCGAGAGTTGGTGACTGCGGGTGGTCAGTCGGGCTGAGGCGGCGGATTCTTCTGCGGGGCGGCCAGCCTGCGCAGCACCGCCCGTACCGGCGCCGCATCCATTCCCTCCAGGCGAATCGGGTAGGCCGTGAGCTCATACCAGCCATTCGGAACACCGTTCAGATTAAGGTTCTCAAGGTTGCAGCCGCCACCCCGAAAGATGGCGTGATGAACCTCGAGGCTCTTGCTCTCGCGGCGGTCCACCGAGGGCGCGTCGGTGCCCAGTAGCAGCATGCCGGCGGTGCGCAGCCTGAACGCTGCATCTTCGCTGGGAACCGGCCAGTCATCTGGAAACCTGCCTTCCGCCACGCTCGCTCCCGTGCGCAGGAGCAGCCGTTCAGGGATATCGGGGAGAAGGGAACTGAGTTCCTCGAACGAGATGTCGCGCGGCGCGCCTTCCACGCCGAGCACGTATGCCGGGCCGGAAAAGTGCCCGAGCGGAAGGCGATCTATCGGACTGCCGTCATCTCTCACGTGCAACGGTGCGTCCGCATGCGTTCCAACGTGAGGGCTCATAGTGATGCTGGAGACGTTCACGCTTTCTCCAGCTGCAACGGACCAGGTCCAGCCGCACGAGTAGGGCGTGTCTCCGGGCCATTCCGGAGTGCCTGGCCGCACGGGAATGCTGATGTCGAGCAGATGCCCCCACTGCGACTTCATCCGGCCGCACCGAACACGCGCGCACGCACTTCCCACAGCTTCGGGAAGAAACGTTGTGACACGGTGCGCTGCAGGTATCTGGCACCGAGTGTTCCACCCGTGCCTCCGGTCATGGGGCCGATGATGCGCTCCACGAGCTGAACGTGCTTGAAGCGCCACACGCCGAACTGCTGGTCATACTCGAGCAGAGATTCCGCCAGGAAGAACAGATCCGACGGCCCGGGCCCGGTGTACAGGGCATCCAGCGTAGTGCCCTTCTGCTCGACGAGCCGGTCAAACAGATCCTGCAAGGTTGAACGCTCCAGCCAGCGAGTGACACCCTCGGGTGGCTCGCCATGCTCGCTCACCACGCGAATGAAGTGCTCATCGCGAAGGCCGGATGCCGCCTCGATTGCCCTGAACTGCACGCTCTGGGATCCGCTGGACGACCCGAGGTAGCTTCGGAACTGTGCGAACCGCTGTGGAGGGAGTGTGTCGAGCGCCGCAAGCTGCGCCGTAACTATGCGCGTTAGGGCATTTACCCTGTTGGCACGCCAGAGTGCGGCACCGGTGTCAGCTGAATCCAGAGCTGCATAAAGGCCGTCGAGCTCGCTCAGTATGCACTTGAACCAGAGTTCGCTGGACTGATGCACCACGATGAACAGGAGTTCATCGGACTGCGCAGGCTCGGCCAGCGTGGTCTGCAGCGCCAGCAGTTCATTGAGTCGCAGGTAGCTGGGGTAGCTGATCTCCGGAGACTGTTCACTCATGGTCGCCCTGTCAGAAGGTGGATACGTCCAGGGAGGCAATGTCTTCCACCCGCATGGTTTCGGCGGTGAGGAAGGGCTCGCCGTAGCGACACCTGATCAGTGAGCCATAATGCGCTGCCTGGTGGCGAATGATGTCGTACAGCGGGTCCCCGTTAGGGTACACCTCGCCGGCCTGCACAAGTCCGTCGAACTGCGATGCGTAGCAGCGAATTGCTTCCATCTTGCGCTCGAAGTGGTCGGAAATGTCTACCACGAACGTAGGCTTGATGGGGTCTTCGCGATAGGCAATGCAGTGCACGAGCTTCCGCGGGCGATGCACAGGGACGTCGGGCTCGACCCGGGCAAGTCCTGCAACAAAGCAGGCGTCCCGAATCAGCTCGGCCGCAACACGATGGTCGGGGTGACGTCCGAACTGTGAGGGTGCGATCACCACCTGGGGCTTGAGCTGTCTGATGATGCGAGCGAGCATGGCCCGAGTTTCGGGTGTGTTCACCAGCCCCGCATCGGGAAGGCCGAGATTCTCGCGCACGGAGAGACCAAGTATGCCTGCCGCACGAGCGGCTTCCTCGCCCCTGATGTCTGCGCTGCCTCGAGTGCCCATCTCACCGCGGGTGAGGTCTACCGCGCCGGTGCGCCGGCCGTGGGCGGCAGCGGCGAGCAGGGTGCCGCCGCAGGTGAGTTCCACGTCGTCACGGTGGGCGGCGATGGCCAGAACGTCAACGGTCTGGGTGGGTGAGCTCATGGTCATGAATTCATGGCGTGCGCGCTTCCAGGCTGGTGAACCAGGGGTTGCTGCAATTCAAGGTGCACAGGTGCAGAGGCTTGTGGTAGTATGAACGCCCATCGAGCGGGCAGGGCGGCCGGACAGGCGCGCACGGAGCCCGCGAAATGACTCGGAAATGTCCGAGTGCTAACAGGCACCTGCACAATGCCGCCACGGAAAGAAAAATGCCGCCCGGGCGGCGGCATTCAACGTGAAGCGGAAAGCTGGCGTGGTGCTATTCGTAGCGCAGTGCTTCCACCGGGTCCAGCCGGGATGCGCGCATGGCGGGCATCATGCCGAAAAGCACACCGGTAAACGCGGCTGCAACAAGGGACACTATCACCGCGCTCATTGGCACGGCGGCAGGGATTGACGTGGCACCCCGAATGAGTGCGGCCACACCTGCGCCCATCGCGAGCCCTATTCCCGCACCGATACTCGTGAGGGTTGCAGCTTCAACGAGGAACTGCCAGAGAATCGTGCCTCGCGTGGCACCGAGCGCCTTGCGCACGCCAATCTCGCGCGTTCGCTCCGTGACCGAGATCATCATGATGGCCACCACTCCCACGCCTCCCACCAGCAACCCGACTCCCGAAAGCGCAATGCCAACGGCGAACAGGGTACCGAACAGGCTGTTGAACACCTCCATCATGCGGTCCTGCGTTACGAGCGCAAAGTTGTTCGGGTCTGCGGGACGCAGCCCGCGTACTCCGCGCATCGCAGCCGTCACTTCATCCATCGCCTGATCCTGCGGCACGGTGGAGCGCGGCTTTACCATGAGGAGAACGCCACGCGACCACAGGTTCAGGTGACGCCTGGCAGTTTCGATCGGGATGATGGCGCGTGGCTTGTCCGGCCCGCGTCCGTCCATGGACTTGAGAAAGCCGGCCTCGGTGTGATACACGCCGATTACGGTGAACGGCTGGTCGGCCACCTGGATCTGCTTGCCTATCGGGTCCGACTGTCCGAACAGCTGCACCTTGAGCGAGTCGTTGATGATCACGACGCGCGCTGCCGTCATGTTCTCCTGGCTGCTGAAGTTGCGGCCGGGGTATATGTCGCCGGCGTCCGTCTCCATCCATTCCGCGCTGAACGCGTCATAGCCCACGGACCCCAGGAGGCGATCGCGATAGCGGAACGGCTTGGAGTCTCCCCAGATCTCCGTTACCGCCTGCACACTCGGCAGCTCGCGCAGCATCTGCGCTTCGGCCGGCGTTATGGCCGGGTTGCGGCGGTCGGGGCAGGTGTCATCGCTACCGTCGCAGGCATCGAAGTTGATCGGGCGCCGACGCACCTGGAAGGAGGTAGCGCCGAATGCTTCCACATCGGCCTGGAAGCTGTTCGTTATGCCCTGCACGGTGGCGCTCATACCAACCACAACGAGCACTCCGATTGCCACACCCATGATTGTGAGTGCGGCCCGCACCTTGTTGCCGCGAATGGCTTCGAGCGCAATACCGACGCCCTCGAACACCACCGCTATACGATCCCGGATGCGCACGCCGTTACTCCTGCCGCAGTGCGGCTATGGGGTCCAGTCTGGACGCTCGACGCGCCGGATACCAGCCGGCGACCACGCCCACACCTGCGCCAACCAGGAGCGCAAAACCTATTGACCACGGTGCCACACTCGCCGGCAGGGGAGACACCCTGGACACCACCTCCGCAATACCGAGCCCCAGGGCGATACCGATTGCTGCGCCAAACAGGCTGAGCGTTGCGGCTTCCACGAGGAACTGCCGTGATATGTCGCTGCGTCGCGCACCGAGCGCCTTGCGAACGCCTATCTCGGCCGTGCGTTCCGCTACGGCAACGAGCATGATGTTCATGATGACCATTGCTCCAACCACGAGCCCGATGGCCGGCAGCGCCATGCCGAACACCCGCAGTCTGCCCTGGAGCTCTGCAAAGAACGCGAGCGCCGAGTCCGACGTTTCCATCGCGAAGTTGTCCGGCACCGCGGGAATGAGCTTGCGACGGCCGCGCATTACCTCACGCGTCACCTCCATAGCCTCCTGCAGCTGTGCATCGCTCCCCGCCTGCACTATAAGGCCCTCAACGTCGCCACGCGGATCAGTCACCCGGCGAAGTGGAGAGCGGAACGGCGCAATTGCAAGCCGATCCATGGAGATGCCGAACAGGCTGCCCTGCTTCTCGATTATGCCGATTATCTCGTAGGGAATACCGGCAATGCGAAGCTCCCTGCCAATGGGATCGAGACTGGGGAAGAAGTGATCCTTGATCTCCTGCCCGATCACCAGGACAGGTCGGCCGTACTCCGCTTCCTGCCGCGAGAATACGCGTCCGCGTTCCAGCTCGTACCGCTTGATATCGAAGTAATCGCCGTCGGTGGCAATCGCATTCACCTGACGAGGCCTGGCATACGCCGTTGAGGCGTATACGAAGTTCTCGCTCTGGATGGCGGACTTCATGCCGGGTGGCAGATTGTCGCGTACGAACTCGATGTCATCTTCGTACAGTCGGGGGCGCCTGACGAACTCACGCCACTGCGCCTCCGAAACGTTTCCAACCTGAATGTTCGGGAAGCGGCGCAGCGTGAAGGTGTTTACGCCGAGCAGCTTGCCGGCGAAATCCTCCTCCATGTAGCGACCCATTCCTTCCACGATCGAGACTACGGCGATGAGGAACATCACGCCGATCATCACGCCGACCAGCGTAAAGAAGCTCTTGAGCTTCTGAACGCGAATCGTGTTCAGGGCCAGCCGCACCGCATCGATGAACGGCATTAAGTGTCAGCCTCCGTGGCCGCTCGTGTACGCCGGAATTACCGTGGACGATGGCCCGTCGTTCGAGATGAGACCATCGCGAAGTACGATCACTCTGTCCGCATGTGCCGCAATATCCGGCTCGTGCGTAACCATGATCACGGTCTGTCCCTCATCAGACAGAGCCTGGAAGATGGTCATGATCTCGGTGCTCGTTGCAGAGTCCAGGTTTCCTGTTGGCTCGTCGGCGAGCAGGATGGACGGGCGATTCACCAGTGCGCGGGCGATTGCCACACGCTGACGCTGACCGCCTGACAACTCGTTTGGACGGTGATGCACCCGGTCGCCAAGCTGCACCCGCTCGAGCGCCTCCTGCGCGCGCTTCTTGCGCTCCGAAGAGCTGATGCCCGCATAAACGAGCGGAAGTTCCACGTTATGCAGCGCAGAGGCGCGCGGCAGCAGGTTGAACGTCTGGAAAACGAAGCCGATTTCCTTGTTGCGAACGCGCGCCAGGTCGTCGTCGCTCATCTTCGAAACGAGCTGGCCGTTGAGCCAGTACTCACCCTCGTTCGGCGTGTCCAGGCAGCCGATCACGTTCATCAGCGTGGATTTTCCGGAGCCGGACGGACCCATGATCGCCACGTACTCGTTGCGACGGATCGCCACGTCCACGCCGCGCAATGCGCGGACGATCTCGCCGCCCATGTCATAATTACGCTTCAGCCCGCGGGTGACGATCACCCAGTCCTTGTCAGGAGTAGCGCCCTGCTGGGACGTCACCGCCCTGCGCTCTGCAGTCACGGTAAGTCCCGGTTCAGTAGTTGAGGTGCTCACAGCTATCAATCTCCCTTTGTCGGGGTGGGGGATTCTGCCTTCGCCTGCTCACGCACGAGTGACCCCTCGGTCAACCCGCGAATGGCCTGATAGGTTCCTCCCACGATACGCTCTCCCCCCTGCAGACCGCTGATCACCTCGAAGTGATTCTCGCCGGCAATGCCCACGCTCACGGGCCGGAAGGTGACCCGATTGTCGGCCCCCACGATGAAGACACCCTCCACATCGCGCTGTCCCACCCGGGTGGTGGCCCGAGTCGCGGTGACTGGCACCGCTCCACTGTCCTCGGCTTGAAGCCCCTCTTCCTCTCGCACCGTGAGCGCGATGATCGGAACAGAGAGCACGTTCCTGCGTACCGCCGTGACGACCTTGGCAGTTGCGGAGAAGTCGGGGCGGGTGTCAGCCGGCGGTTCGTCCAACTGTATGGTTACCTCGTAGTCCACGGCCGACTCCTGGCCTGGCTGCGAGGCAGCCGTGGTCACGGAGCTGTTCGAGATCTCGGTAACACGGCCCACGAACGTGGTATCCCTGAACGCATCGATCTGCACCACGGCCGAGTCACCCAGCTTGATGCGGGATACATCGGTTTCGTCCACGCGCACCTTGGTTTCGAACACGCTCATGTCCGCAATGGTGAGCAGGGTGGCCGCGTCCTTGTTCAGCGTTCCCATGATCGCCGTTTCGCCTTCTTCCACATTCAGCCGGGTAATGCGGCCGGACATCGGAGCCGTGATCGTCGTGCGGCCAAGCGCCCACTGTGCATCCTTCATGGCAGCCACGTTCTGCTCCACGGTGTACCGTGACGCGTCGTGCAGAGCTTTCTGCACTTCCACCGTTGTCTCCAGCTTGTCCAGCTCCTCTGCGGAGATGAGCTGAGGATTCGCCTTCTGCACTTCGAGCATGCGTTCGAGATCACGCTGTGCCTGCAACCAGTTGGCGCGTGCCTGCGCTTCCTGGGCGCGAGCCTGTGCCAGCGACGCCTCGGAGCGCTGCACGGAAGCCTGGTACTGCTGCGGGTCTATCTGCAGGAGGAACTGTCCCCGGGTTACCAGGTCGCCCTCCTTCACGGCCAGCCTCACGATTCGACCGGTGATGTCAGCGCTTAGGTCAACCTTGGTCTGCGGATTGATACGACCGCTGGCGGTTACGGACTCCACCAGGTCGCGAGCCTCCACCTCCTCGATCCGCACCTCCACTGCCTTTTCGCCGCTGTTGAAGGCGTTCAGCCCCACCAGCGCCACGACTATCACACCCACACCGATGAGGGACCACTTGACTCGCTTACTCATGGAAGAAATCTCGAATGAACGGGGAACGTCACTTAGCGGTCAGCGCAACGGACGGCCAACAGCGGCCTCGAGCGCAGCGAACGAGTTGTGGTACGTGTATATCGCGTCAATCAGGTTGGTCTGTGCCGTGGCATAGTCCGACTGGGCCTGCGTTACCTCCACGAAACTCGATGCACCAACACGATATCGCTCGCGCGCCAGCTCGAGTGCCTGGCGAGCGGTTTCTGCTGCCACACGCTGAATCTCGATCGCCTGGATATCGGTGGCCAGTGTGCGATACGCGCCGGTTACGTCTGCAACCAGCTGCAGCTCCAGCGCGCGAACGGCATATCGCGCGTTGTCACGCTGTGCGGCGGCTTCCTGCACCTGCACCTCACGGTTCAATCCATTGAACAGGGGGAGGCTCACCACCGCAGAAAGGGTGTATGGCTGCCTGTCGAACTCGAATGGAAAGGCCGAGTTGCCGTTCAGCGCAGCACTCCGCTCTTCCGGTGTGAGGGCAATGGCGCTGCACGCGGCGGGATCGTTCGGCATGCCGACGATATCGCGGATGCGAGCTTCGTTGAAGCAGCCGCTCTGCTTGCCGCTCAACGCCTGGCCGACCACGAAGCTCTCGTCCGTGTACTGCTGCGTGAAGCCTCCAACGCCCGCACGGAGCGAAAGGCTCGGTGCATACTGGCCGCGAGCGCTCATCAGGCTTGCAGACGACGCCCGCTCGCGCGAGCGGCTGGCAACCAGATCCGGATTCTGCGTCCGCGCGAGTTCCAGCAGCTGATCCAGTGACTGCTCCAGGCGCACGGTTGGAAAGTCTGAAACCAGTTGAACATCATCTGGCTGGTTGATTCCCATCAGCTGGAAAAGGCGCAGCTTCTCCACCTCGGCAGAGTTGCGCGCGCGCAGGCGCTGCACCTCTGCCTGGCCTACCTGAACCCGTGCACGCTGAACGTCCAGCACGGTTCCGGCGCCGGCCGCCGCACGAGCTTCAGCGAGCTGAAGCTGAATCTGCGCGGACGAAAGCAGGGTGTCCTGGAGCTCCGACTGCGCAATCTGCTGCAGGACGGCCATGTACCGCTGCGTCACCTGCTGCGCCAGCGTCTGTCGTGCGGCGTTCGCCGTTGCCTCGGCTGCATCCAGGTTTGCCCGAGCCGTGCGAGGGCCCATGAACGTGGAGCTGTTCAGCTGGAGCGAGGCATCCAGGGAGTAGCCCGAAGAAACCACGTCGGACGTGGCACCGAAGGCCGTACCTCCGAAGAACTGCGGACGGCCCTCACGGAAGCTGGCGTCGAGGCTCGTGCTGATCTGCGGAATGAACGCGGCATATGCACTTCGTACTCGCATTCCCGCAGGTGCCACATCGCGCAGCGTCTGCAGATACGACGGGTTGTTGCTGCGAGCGAGCTCTATGGCATCAGGGAGCGACAGCGAAGGTCCGATTGCAGCTGTCTGCTGCGCGTGTGCGGCGCTGGGGCCGACCACGCATAGAAGTAGTGCAAGAACCGCGAATTTTGTGGCGGCGGACGGGAGTCGCATGTGAATGGGAATCCTGGGAAGGGGTCTGGCACCATCTACGGGAGCCCGCCGGCTGAGGTTTCAGGCACCTGGCAAACCAATCCCATTCACCGAAATCCGCCGGGGCGGGCACAGCCTCGAAAGATAAACGCCCCCGCTCCTCAGCGTCCGTTCGGACCGACGCGGAAAAAACGCCTCCCGAGTTATGCCTGTGCGGCTGCCGGGTTCGCGCCGAATATCCGCTCCGCCACGCGTGTAAACACACGCTCGTATATGGCCTCGCCCTTCCGCGCGGATGCCAGCGTCGGGCGACCGATCGACCCAGCACTCTCGGCCGGCACTCGCTGCCAGCCTCGGCGGTACCGCCGGAGCCGCTCACGACTCATCATGAAGTCCTGGGCCAGATCCATCCGCACGAGGTGCGGTGCCAGGTGGAGCAGCAGCGACGTATCCACCTCATCGCCATGCATTGCCTGTGTCTGGCCCTCCAGCAGATCGTCCATACTCATTCCCAGCAGGTCGACCACACGCACTCGCGCACGTACCGTTACCACCGTGGCAAGAGCTTCCTGGTGTGGGTCGTATGCGTGTGTCGTAAGTAGTATGAACTCCGTAACTCCACCGCACTCCCAGGTGTACAGCAGGTCGTTCAGCAGCCTGTGCAGGGTTTTCCGGCGCATGGAGCCGCTGCCAGGCTGGGTGCGTTCGTCGTCCGGATTCACACCATATTCAATCGCCGGTGCCAGCAGCACACCGAAACGTGATGAGAAGTCTTCGGCAAATCGTTCGGCAATTATTGTGTCGATGCCGGCCGGCAGGTGCGGTCCGTGGTATTCGCAGGTTCCAACCGGCACGATCAACCGCGAGTCGCGGCTCAATGTGAGCGCGATCTCATGAGGGAGCATTTCCTTGAGGCGAAGCGGCTCGCTGCGCCGGACGGGGAGGGAGGCAGTCATCGAAGCCAGGCTTGACGTGCGGAACGAGGAATCCGGGCAGGGATCGGCAGGAGCCCCGCTGCTAGACGGCGCCGCTGTGCTGCCAGTCCTGGCCGCGGCAACCGTGCTTGCATCCGCCGCTTGGCTGCGGACGCACGGCCTAGCTTATCTGGTAGCCCTGATCTTCGCCACCGGCCTGCTGGGACTTTCGGTGTGGCGCAGCAACGCCGGTCGCGCGCACACCGGCCTGAACATTCGCGCCATTCTCGTTGCGGCGGTTTCAGTCCTGATGATCGCGCTCGCCTCCGTGCAGCAGGCGAGGATCGCGCGCATGCAGGCATCCTGGGTGGCTTACGAGGCTGCGGTCAGGTCTCGCGCAGCCGGCTCGCTGGAACGCATGCTCACGCGCGCTGAGTCCGAGCTCGAACGAACCGCTCTCAACGCATTGCAGGCGCCAACGGAGCCCGAAGCCGCCTTCCGGGCGCTCAACGATCTCATCTCGGGCGCCGGTGAGCGTTCGGTGATCCTCGAGAGCGCAGGGACCGACGCATCCCTGCCTGGCGCCGACGGGCCGTTCGCCTGGGCAGGCACGGCGCGCATAGTCCCTGACCTTGCAGACGGCACACACGTTATCGAAACGCCGTTCTACACGCTTCTGGCAGTGGTGCGCACCCATGAGGAACGGCGCGCCACGGCCACCGTCGTCGTTAACGCCGTACCTCCCGCCAACAGGCTAGCCGCGTCGCTCACGTCCATAGCTGCCGAGCGAGAGCGGGCTGAGGGGTTCGAAGTAGGCGTTGAGGATGGCAGTGCGCCGGGACAGGGGGTGTTCAGTCCGGCTGCGATTCTGCCGCTGACGGATGGGCGCGAGCTGCGGGCGGTTCCCGCATCGATGACGCTGGCCGAGGTACAACTACGAACCGAGCAGCGCTCGCGTGTATGGGGGCTGTTGCTGCTCACGCTGCTGGGCGGAGCGTTTGTGCTCCTCGTATGGCCTTCCTATGGCGTTGCGGGGCGGGCGGGCGTGCTTCTCACCGGGCTCGCGGTCGTGGGCCTCGTGCCGTTCAACGAGGTGTCCAACGTTGCGAGGGTATTCGATCCCACGGTCTACTTCGCATCGATAGGCGGTCCCTGGACGGGCAGTGTTGGCGCCCTCCTGCTTACGGGCACATTCCTCCTGCTCGGCCTGCTCCTGCTGGTGCGCCGCATACCGGTGCCGGCTTCACGACCGCTGTCGCTGCTGATCGTGGTGGCTGTCGGTGCCGGAGCTCCGTTTCTACTGAGGGACCTTGCGCAGGGCATCCAGTCGCCCGCGTCAGGCATGACGACGTCATTATGGGTGGCGTATCAGTGCGCGCTTTTCCTGGCTGGACTGGTGCTGCTTCTGCTCGTGGCGGCGGCGGGGCGCATTCTCGCTGCTCGTCGTTCGGCATTTCCACCACAGCTGGGGTCGGGGCTGGCGATTGTGGGGGCACTTCTCGCACCGGTGCTTTGGGAAGGGCCGGGAAGGTGGCCGGCCTGGTATGTGTGGATGTGGGTGGCTGCCATTGTTGCGCTGGCGTCGACCTCACGCGGGCGCAGGTCGCTGCTGCACGCAACGGTGGTTGCAGGGCTCGGCGCCACCGTGCTGGTATGGGGTGAGCTGGCGCGCGAGCGGGCAGATCTCGCAGTGAGGGAACTGACGGGGCTCGAGCGGCCGGATCCGGCAGCCGTTCAGCTTCTCGAGCGGTTTGCGATGGACCTGATGATGATTCCCGCGCCGTCGGACGCTGCCGCACTCCTTCGCGCTTACGTGGCATCGGACCTTGCCTCGGCCGACTTTCCGGTGCTGCTGGGCGCCTGGTCGGATTCAGGTGCCATCCGGGATTCGCTCGTGCTCTGGCGTACGGGAGACGGGATCAGTCTCACTCGTGAGGTGACTGACACTGCGCGCGTGACTGGTGAGGCAATCCTGGTGTCTGGCGAAGGATCGCTCGGTGGGCGTTTACTGCTCGCGGTGCCTCACGACGGCGGCGGGATTACGTCCGTGGTCGTGGCACCCGCCGGCAGCATGTTCCAGCCAGACCCGTATCTCTCCCTGCTGGCACTGCAGCGTCCTGACGACGGCGAGCAGGGTTACAAGCTGTCCGTCACGCCGTACCGGTCCCGGGATTCGCGCGTTCCCGCCGAACCCCTTTGGAACCGCACCGAAGACGAGGTCCATGCCGACTGGCTCACCGAGCTTTACGGCCAGCGCTGGCGCGTGCATGCCGAGGTGGAGCTCCGAACCCTGGAGGCACTCGTACCGCGCGGAACGTTGCTTCTGCTGCTGAACATCGTGCTCGCAACGGTAATCCTGGCGCTGAGCCACGTTGGAGACGGAACCATCGTCAGGTGGTTCCGGCGACGCGCAAGCCGTTGGGCGCGCAGCTACAGGGTACGTCTGTCGTTCGTGCTGTTCGGATTCTTCGTGGTTCCGGCGCTGGCGTTCGCGGTGTGGAGCTCGCGACGGTTGCAGGGCGACGAGCTTCAGTCGCGCGAGCTGCTCGTATGGGAAACCCTTCGCGTTGCCGAGGGGAACGCGATGTCCGGAACGCTGCAGTCGTTGCGGTCCAGCGCTCCTCTGTTCGTTTACGCCCGCGGTGAACTGGTGGACGGGAACGACCAGCTGCTGGAATATCTTGCTCCGGCGGGCGCTCTGCTTCCGCCGCAGGTTCACAAGTCGCTCGAGCTGGATGGTGAGCCGGAAGGGAGCAACCTGCAGGAAGTTGCCGGAACGCCGGTTCTTTTCGGCTATCGCCTTACGAGTACCCCGGAAGGTGCAGCGGTACTTTCCGCGCCCGCACGCGGTGACGATTCCTCGATCAGCAGGCGCAGGCGGGACGTGAGCGTTCTCGTGCTCTTTGCCACCGCGATGGGTGCAGCGGCGGCACTGTGGTTGAGCGGACTTGCGGCACGGGAGTTCGCCCGGCCGATCGGCGCGCTGCGTCGTGCGGCGCTCGCGATAGCCGGAAGGCGGCAGGAACCCGCGCTGGCCTTCGAGCCGCCATCCGAGTTCCTGCCGGTATTCGATGCATTCCGGCGGATGGACGGAGACCTGCGTGCCTCACGCGAGGCACTGGAAACCGCGCAGCGCAGAACTTCCGATGTCCTTCGTACGGTTGCGAGCGGAGTTCTTGCCGTGGACAACTCGGCAACCATTACGCTGTTCAATCCTGCCGCTGAGAAGCTGCTCGGATCGCCGCTGCCTGCCGGCGCGCGGCTCCATGAGTCGGCGGCCGCTCCACTCTCGGATCGCGTTCAGGCCTTCCTTGCCGGCCCTGGGGACGAAGAGGAGTTCGATATCGAAACCGGCAGCCGGCAACTGCACGGCAGTTTGTCCAGGCTATATGGCGGTGCAGGCGGCGCTGTGATCACGCTGGACGACATTACCGAGCTCGCGAGTGCACAGCGCGTTCTTGCATGGGGCGAGATGGCCAGGCAGGTGGCGCATGAGATCAAGAATCCCCTTACTCCCATCAGGCTGGGCGTGCAGCACCTGCGCCGGGCCTATCGAGACGGCAAGGGAGATTTCGGCAGTGTGCTGGACCAGAATGTGGGACGCATCCTGAGCGAGATCGATCACCTGGATGAAATCGCGCGCGCTTTCAGCCGGTATGGAACGGCGCCCGAGGAGCGGGCACCGGCACAGCTGATGGACGTTCGTGTTGTTGTGCACGACGTACTGGAGCTCGAGCGGCTGGGCGAGGAGGGTGTGGAGTGGACACTTTCCGCACCGGACCACGCGGTAATGGCAGTTGCCCGTGCAGATGAACTTCGTGAAGTGCTGCTCAACATTCTCGAGAATGCCCGACTCGCTGATGCGAACCGCGTAGAGATGTGCCTGACCGAGTCCGATGACGGGCAGGTTCACATTCGCGTGTCGGATGACGGACATGGGATCTCGCCGGACGTGCTGCCCAGGATTTTCGAGCCGCACTTTTCCACTCGCACGAGCGGCAGCGGGCTGGGGCTCGCCATCAGCCGCCGGATGGTTGAGGCGTGGGGCGGAACGATTTCCGTTGATGGCGGCAATGGAAGCGGAACCGCAGTAACTGTGACGCTGGCATCTGGAGCCCGGGTATGACAGCTTCAATAGATACCCGAAAACGGTCGATGACGAACGGCTCAAACGAACCACTTTACCGACTGGTACAAGAACTGCCGCCACATCTTGAATCCTGGCAGCTGCCGCCCGACTGGCGGTGGGGCCCGGAAGGTGTGGTTGCGGATCTGCGGCATTACCAGGAGGTAATCGATGCGCTTGGACGCTCGCTGTCGCTGGTAACCGCGCCCGATCCGGAGCATGCGGACTGGCTGTTTGCCGAAGCGCGTCACCTGGCGAGGCTGAGTCATCCCGCAGTTCCAACCACCTATCACTGGTGGGGAATGCAGCCCGAAGCGAAGCGTGGACCGGGCTACCTGCGACGCTGGATAACCGGTGAAACGGTGGGTGGTCGTCTGCGACGCCTCGGGCCATCGGATGTTCCCTACACGCTGCAGATTCTTCGCAGCGCGGGCGCTGCACTCGTGTACCTGCATGACGCGGGAACGACCCACGGCTCGATAGGCGCCGACACCGTCTACACGATTCCGTCCGGGCGCCTCTGGTTCCTCGGCTGGCAGTGGGCTTTGGACAAGAGTCTAGTTCCGAAGAGTCTGCAGCCTGACACTCGCTGGATGCCCGTTCCGCCCGAGTGGAATGGTGAGTGGAAGCCGGACGCGCACAGCGACCAATGGCAGCTTGCCGCACTGTGCTACGCCACGATGGTTGGCGAGCTGCCGCCGTCACACGATGTACCTCCGGTACGACACGTACGACCCGACTGCCCGCTGGCGGTAGCCTCCATCCTGGACAGGGCGCTGTCCGAGGATCCCGCCGAACGATTCATGTCCGTTGGTGCGCTTCTTCGCACGCTTGATCGTGTGGCATCTCCGCGCACGGTTGTGTTTGCGGGTACGCAGGATCGCGAAGACGCGGCGCTGGACGAGTCGCCCGAAGCCCGGCTTCGCTGGGCGCTCGGCGATGAATACGAAGTGCTCGGCCCCATCGGTAGCGGCTCCTTCGGCTCCGTGTGGCGAGTGCGCGACCTGGCGCTGGAGCGAGTGGTCGCTCTCAAGATGCTGCATCCCCACATTGCCCGGGACGAGACGGCAGTCGCTCGCTTCCAGCGTGAGGCGCGTCTCGCTGCGTCACTCGGCCATCCCGCAATCGTGCCGGTTTACGACTGGGACGCACGCGGCGAGGTGGCCTGGTACACCATGGAACTCGGCGAGAGCGGTTCGCTTGCGGACCTGGTGGCACGCTCGGGGCCGCGACGACTGAGTGAGGTTGGTCCGCAGGTAGAGCAGATCCTCGAGGGGCTTGCGGCCGCGCACGCGGCAGGAATCATCCACCGTGATCTCAAGCCCGAGAACATCCTGGTGGACAGGTACAGACTCTGGCGTATCGGCGACTTCGGTATTGCCAACGTCACCGGAGAAGATGCTACTGGCGGTGCAACAGGTACCCCCAAGTTTTCGGCTCCTGAGCAGCTCCTGGGTGAGCCGCAGGGGCCTCAGGTAGACTTTTTCGGCGTTGCGGCGATCGTCGTTTTCGCGCTTACCGGGGAGCCGCCCTTCCATGGAGCCGACACGAAAACAGTGCTGGCGCAGCAGCTGGGTGAGCGCGCAGACCTGGACTTTGCGCCTCCGCCGATACAGGACTGGCTACGCAAGGGCCTTGCTCCGGATCCCGAGAAGCGCTTTACAGACGCTGAAGAGATGCTTGACGAATGGAGTGAAGCCTGGGGCGAGGCAACGCGACGTGCCATGGGATGGAGCTGGTTGCGGAGGGTGGTGCGGGGCGCATCGTGAGGTATTGATGGTGTTCGGCTGGCCATCGTGAGGCGCTGTATGGCATGCGACATCCTCCCTCACCGAGCTCGCGCACCGCTTCAACCGCCCGCTTGCCAGCCGTCGCTGAAAACACGCACCGTCTTCAGGTTCATGAACTCCCGCAGACCCCATGGCCCGAGTTCACGACCGTAGCCCGACCGCTTGATCCCGCCAAAGGGAAATCGTGAATCGCTCGCTACCATGGCATTGATGAACACGCAGCCGGCTTCGAGATCCGACGCAAATCGATTCTGTTCCTGTTCGTCGCGCGTCCACGCACTCGCGCCAAGGCCGAAGCTGGTCTCGTTGGCGATCGCGATAGCCTGATCCACGTTTCGCGCGCGGAACACCGTGGCAACCGGGCCGAACAGCTCTTCCACTGCCGCCGCGGAGTCGTGAGGCACGTCGGCCAGAACAGTTGGCTTGTAGAAACGCTCGCCCGCGGGGTGAAAGTCACCACCGGTAAGCACCCGCGCCCCCGACTTCACGCTTCGCAGCACCTGATCATGCAGCTCTTCTGCAATGCTGCTGGTGGCGAGTGGCCCCACCTGCGTGCGCTCATCCATCGGGTCGCCAACTACGAGCCCTTCCATTGCTTCCACGAACAACTCAACGAAGCGCTCGTACACGGCATCGTGAACGATGAATCGCTTGGCTGCAATGCACGACTGCCCGTTGTTGATGGTGCGCGCCTGCACCGCCACCCTGGCTACATGCTCCAGGTCAACACTGGGCATAACGACGAACGGATCGCTGCCGCCGAGTTCGAGCACGGTTGGCTTGATCTGCCTGCCGGCGGTTGACGCAACTGCACTGCCCGCGCGTTCACTCCCGGTGAGCGTGGCCGCAACAACCCGATCGTCCTCGAGAATCGCCGCAACCGAGCCTGACTCCACCAGCAGGGCAGTGAACACTCCCTCGGGAGCACCTGCGTCGAGGAATAGCCGTTCGATTGCCAGGGCGCAGCCCGGTACATTGGACGCGTGCTTGAGAAGACCCGTGTTACCCGCCAGGATTGCCGGTGCCGCAAAGCGAATCACCTGCCAGAAGGGAAAATTCCACGGCATCACGGCAAGCACCACGCCGAGCGGCTGGTAGTGAACCTCACCGCGCTCCCCGGCATCGCTCACCAGCACCTCCGGCGCGAGGATCGCCTCAGCATTCTCCGCATAGTACCGGCAACAGGTGGCGCACTTCTCGGCCTCGCTCCGGGCGGCTGCAATCGGCTTACCCATCTCTCGCGTCATCAGTGCGCCGTACTCCCCGCTTCGCTCGCCCAGAAGGCTTGCGGCGCGTTCCAGAACACGTACTCGATCCGCCAGGGGGGTTCGCCGCCAGGTTAGCCAGGTTTCATGTGCCCGGGCGACTTTCGCCTCCACCTCGGCCTGCGAGTGAGCGGGATACGTCTCCAGCGTTTCGCCGGTTGCCGGGTTGATGCTGCTGAAGCTGGCCATCGAACACTCTCCTCTCTTGCGCTGGCGTATGGTGCGTGCAGGATCCACGGACGCGGCTAACTGTGCCCCCTGCAGCGGTGGCCGGCCCGATTGCGTAACTTTCAAGATTACCGCCGTACAGCCAGTTCGGCGCAAACCGCGAAATTCCGAGGTACGATGTTTACCCACCGCCGCTATCGTCGCACCGCCCTGGCAGGTGCAATCCTGTTCGGCGCTGTCGCAGCCGCGCCGGCAACCCAGCTCCATGCACAGAGCGGGCGCGCCTTCACGCCGGCCGACTGGTACCGCGTTACCACGGTTAGCGACCCTGCCATGTCGCCGGATGGCAATCGAATCGCCTTCACCGTGACAACGGTCGTGGAGAAGGACAACAAGCGCCACTCGGAAGTGTGGGTGGTTCCAACCAGCGGCGGCGAGCCGGTTCGCTACACATCTCCGTCCACGGAGAGCTCCAGCCCCAGCTGGTCACACGACGGCAAATATCTCTTCTTCCAGTCGCGCCGAGCGGGCGGGGAGGGAAGCCGCTGGGCACTGCGGATGGATGCGCCGAGCGGTGAGGCATTCCAGCTGAAGGACTATCCGTCGGGCTCGATCCCGCGCAGCGGCGAGTTCGCGGTATATACCGATCCCGCGCCCCGCGACAGCAGCGCAGACTCCACGCGAAGCAACGATCCGTTCGAGCGGATGCAGGCAACTGCACGTCCTCCGTACGGCTCAGTGACGCGTCCGATCGCGGCAGCCCGCTTCGACGGCCGCCATGTGGTGGATCTCGGTTACAAGCGCAACGGCCCCGGTTACGTGCCGAACCCGCGTGAGGCGCGGCAGTACAGGCCGTCCCAGCTCTGGATGCAGCGTTTCAATGGCGGCGAGAAGACGCGCCTCACGAGCACCGTGTATTCACACCGTAACGCAACCGTCTCGCCAGATGGCCGCCGCATTGCGTTCATTGCAGATTCAAAGCTGAGGCCGGACTCGGTAGTGCAGGCAGAGAATGATTCGCTGTCCATGCTGCCCTACAATGCCGCGCGTGAGGCGGAGCCGCGGAACGACAGCGATATCTTCATCCTGGATGTCGCGAGCCCGAACGCAGCCCCGCGACGTATCGAGATCATGGGCTCCGAGCGCTCCCTCGCGTGGTCTCCTGACGGGCGCCGGATTGCATTCGTTCACAGCCCGGCTCGCGCACAGCAGAGCGAGCTCGCTGTGGTGGACGTATCCAGCGGAAATGTTACGAAGCTCGGCAATGGCTGGCAGTTCGAGCCGCAGTCGTTCGAGTGGCTTTCCAATGATGCGTTTGCCGTGAGTGCGGCAATCGGTGGAAGCACCCATCTCTTCCGAGTGAATGCCCGCAACGGATCGCGCACGTCGGTTCTGGACGGACGCCGTCGCCTGAGCGGATTCTCCTTTGACGATCGGAAGTCCAAGGTGGCGTACGTGTCCACGAGCGTGAACAAGCCCACCGAGCTGTACGTGGCAAATGCAGATGGCAGCGGCGAGCGCAAGCTCAGCACTTTCAACGACTCGCTCAATCGCGAGATTGCCTGGGCCGATGCGGAGCGCTTCACATATGAGTCGGTGGGTGGCCTGGAGATCGAGGGTTGGCTGATGAAGCCTTACGGTTACCAGCCCGGCACTAAGTATCCCCTCGTGCTCTACATCCACGGTGGTCCGCACTCGGCATACGGTGAGAACTGGTTCGACGAGTTCCAGAACATTGCCGGCGCCGGTATGTGGGTGCTGTATACCAACCCGCGTGGCTCATCCGGCTACGGCTCCGAGTTCACCTACACCACCCGTGGGCGCTGGGGCCTGGAGGACTACGAGGACATCATGAAGTCGGTGGACATCGCCGTCATGCGTCCGGACGTGGACAGCACGAAGCTGGGTGTCACGGGAGGTTCGTACGGTGGCTTCATGACGGCCTGGATCACCACGCGCACCGATCGCTTCAAGGCGGCACAGGCAGACCGCATGATCTCCAACTGGTGGTCGTGGTACGGCTCATCTGATGCGCAGGGACTCACGGAGTTCGAGTTCTATGGCAAGCCGTGGGAGAATCCTGCGCTGTACGACACCCTCGCGCCCATCCGTTATGTGGACAAGGTGAACACACCTACGCTCATCGTACAGAGTGAGGAAGATCACCGCACGCCGATGACGGATGCCGAGCAGTGGTTTGCGGCATTGAAGAAGCGCGATGTGCCCGTTGAGTTCGTGCGGTACCCGCGTTCCACACACGACCTGTCGCGTACCGGTGAGCCCTGGCTGCTGGTTGACCGTCTGGGTCGGCTGCGACAGTGGTTCGGATACTGGCTCAAGGACGAGGCGGCGGACGGCACGCCGCGTGTCACGGCATCCGGCGGGAGGTAGGTCGGGAATGCTGTAAGCACCTCATCCGGAGCGGTCCCTTTAGCTGCGAAAGGAGGAGCGTGATGGAGTTTCAAAGGTGACGAAGCGCGGGGGCCGAATGGCCTCCGCGCTTTCTCGGTGTCTGGCGGGGAGGGATCTTGCGGGGATCATCGCGGAGTGTAAACTGGCGCAGGTGGAAAGTTTGCAGTTGAGGCGACTGTACGTGCTTCTCGGTCCGGCGCAACTGCAAGTGGCCCCTGGAGAGCGATACACCACGCGAACGGCTGGCATTCCGGCTACCGACAGCGCAGGCAGACATGGACCCTGAAGAACGTGCGGTGCGTCAGGCGCATGAGGCGTTTATCAATGCCGTGAATGCGGCTGATCTCGACCGCGTGCTATCGCTGATGACGGACGATGTCGTGTTCCTCAACCCATGGCAGGAACCCTTCGGACGTCAGGCATTTCCAGTGGGATTCCTGGATGGCCATCGTCAATTCCACCTCGTCTGCGTCAGTTACCTGGAGAGCGTCGAGGTCGCGGGTGACGTTGCCTACACGGTCTGCAGAGACACGGTGCACCTTGTACCGCGCTCCGGCGGAGCGGAGAGCGAGCTGGCAGGCTACAGGCTGACCGTATACCGAAGACAGCCGGATGGCCGCTGGCTCATGGCTCGTGATGCTCATACGGCAGGTGCGTCGGAGGAAGCGGGCTCCGGGGACAGTGGGTCCCTGACGACGCGTTCACCTGACGACTGATTCATTCCGGCGCCGTGATCAGTACGGCGTCTCCCGACGGTTCTACAGGTCGAGCTGTGCTCGTCGTCCAGATGGCAGGCGCCCACACTGAATAGCAGGATTCCGCGATGGCAGCGATCAGCACACCGATCATTCCCACCTATCGTT
>DATGOL010000114.1:0-5347 GCA_035306065.1 Gemmatimonadales bacterium
CTACATCGGCGACGTGGGTGACAACCTGGAGCTGCGTCCGTCGCGTGCGATCTACAGGGTGCGCGAGCCGGCGGTGTCGGCGAAGTCTGCTGCGGTAACCGCCGAGTGGCTGCAGTTCAGGTACGAAGACCGTCCGCACGACGTGGAGTCCATGGTGGTTTCCGGCGACGGCGCAATACACCTCGTAACTAAAGGGAGGAGGGGCGGTGTGCTGCTGTTCCGCATAGCGCCTGACGCGTGGTCCGGCGGCACCGCTGTGGCCGTGCGCACCGACAGCCTGCACCTCACGGTTCCAACCGGCGACGACCGCATTACTGACGCGGCGCTCGCGCCGGACGGCAGCCTGGCCATCCGTTCCGGACGAACGCTCTACTTGTTCCGCATGGACGTGCAGAGCGGCCGGCTCATGTCTCCGCGGCCTGACCGTGCGTGCGACCTGAGCCCCGCGAGCGAGCCGCAGGGTGAGGGCGTGGCGTGGATGTCATCTGGCAGCTGGATGCTGACGAGCGAGAAGAAGGGCGCGCCGATTACGCGGGTATCGTGTCGGTAGCGCTTATCAGGCCGCCGCGCGCCATTCCCAGCGACCACGACACCACCCGATTCCGGCCACTGCGCTTCGCGGCATAGAGCGCCTCGTCCGCGCGTCCGCGCAGGTCTTCGGCCATCGCCTCGCTCGTCACGATGTCCGACACCACTCCGGCGCTCGCAGTGAGCGTGTGGCTTCGCTCGAGGCCGCTGAAACGGCGCTTCCGCACAGCGTCCACCAGGCGGGTTGCCAGCTGCACAGCACCTTCCTCGTCCGTGTTCGGCAGCAGCACGCCGAACTCCTCGCCACCCAGCCGGCCCACCACGTCGCCTGCACGGGCTTCCGTACGAAGCAGCTCGCCGAGCTCACGGAGCACCTCGTCGCCCACCAGGTGACCGTAGGAATCGTTCACCTGCTTGAAGAAGTCCAGGTCCAGCGCGATAACCGCAAGCGGTTCGCGCGAGCGCACCGAGCGTGCGAGCTGGCGCGAGAACTCTTCCTCGAATCCGCGGCGGTTCAGGCAGCCACTCAGCGGGTCCGTATGGACGATGTGCGCCAGGCGTATGCGCATGCGGTTGTACGCGCGTCCCACGTACGTCACCGTGTCCGGCTGGCGATCGCGCCGTTCGTCATACCGCTCGGAAAAATCTCCGGACTGCATGCGTTCAAAGAGGAACGCCAGGTGCTCCAGCCTGCGCGATGCGTTGCCCTGCAGCGCCAGCATTCCGAACACCGCCGCGAGGAAGAGGATGAGCGTCCATATCTCCTGGTTCCACTGCAGGTCGTAGCCCACTCGTGAGGCGAGCAGCAGCAGGCCCGCGTACATCGCCGATACCACCACACCCGTAACCACCGCCGTGGTCATCCCGCGGTACAGCAGCGCGAACTGCAACACGAAAATGGAGATGAGCAGCGCACGCTCGAAGTACCCGATCGGCGTGGTGAGCACCGTGGCCAGGAACAGCAGGGCAACATCCATCACGAGCGCCGCGATCACCAGCCCCGCACCTGCCTTCTTTCGCCTGCGCGCGTAGACATACACGGCCACCGTGGCCAGCAGGTATGCTACCACGCCGCCGAGCGCGATGTACAGGATCGTGGACGGCTCCAGCACCGCATGCGCTATGGAACCGGCCGTGGACTCCGAACCGCGGAACCGCAGCATGATCCATACGATCACGATCAGCACTACCACGACAATACGTGTCCTGCTCTGCCACAGGAGCGTACCGACGTTCGTTGCTGACATTGCACCTGCACCGGAATGGGAATCACGCGCTTCCCTGCCGGGAAGTGTCGCTATGTGCCTGAAGACGCCTGCAGCGGCGGGATAACGCGGTTGCTCGAATCCACGAATACGATGCGCGGGCTGAAGTTCTTCAGCTCGGCTTCTTCGAAATCCGCGTAAGCGATTACGATAACGTGATCGCCTGCTATTCCAAGCCTTGCGGCGGCGCCATTCAGCTGTATGGTGCCGGTTCCACGCTCGCCTTCGATCACATAGGTCTCGAGGCGATTGCCATTGTTGATGTTCACCACCTGCACTTTCTCGAACTCGAGAAGGTCGGCGGCATCCATCAGGTCGCGGTCGAGGGTAAGGCTTCCCTCATAATGCAGGTCGGCGCCGGTGAGTACGGCGCGGTGGATCTTCGACTTGCACATGATGCGGCGCATGGGCGGCGGGGCAGCGGGTGAGCTTTCGGTTTGCAGCGATAAAGGTAAACGGCCGGGCCGGCAGGGGGAGAGCGTTGCGGGTCGTGGATGCGAGCCCGGCCGTGCGCGCACGTCGGCAGCGCCGCCGGCGTGGCCCTGGCCGGGGTGCCCGCGGTGGTCCCGTCGAAGAAGTTGCAGCGGGTTTTGTTCAGGGTCGCTGACATTGGCTCTCGCTTGCGATAACTTCGCGGTTACCCCACATGCGCCCCGCTGGCGCACTCACTCGCTTCGAACCGGAGACTACTCCATGTGGAAGGAATTCAAGGCCTTCGTACTCAAGCAGAACGTCGTGGCCCTGGCAGTAGCCGTTGTCATGGGCGCCGCAACGAACGACGTGGTGCAGGCCATCGTGGAGCACCTGATCATGCCGCTGGTTGGAATATTCCTCCCGGCTGACATTGACTGGACGCAGATGGCGTTCACCGTTGCGGGCTCCACGTTCACCTACGGCATGGTGATCTCGGCGCTCATTCACCTGCTGATCGTGGGTCTCGTGGTGTGGCAGATCTCCAAGATGCTCATCAAGGAAGAGCCGTCGGATCCCGCACCGGCAACGAAGGAGTGCCCGTTCTGCATCCAGCTCATAGATGCGCGCGCCACGAAGTGTTCCTTCTGCACGAGTGCCGTGTAAGAGGCGGTAGGCAGGACACGTGGTAGTGACTCTCGGACGCTGGCTGGGTTGGCTCGGCTAGCGATACGCACGAAGTGCTGCCTGACTGGTCGTTATGCGGCATCGGGATCGGAGAGTGCTTCTCCGATCCCGATGCCGTAAGTCATTACCAGGCGCCTACCCGAAGGTCACCAGGCGCCTACCCGAACGTCGAAGCGAACGCGCTCGTCAGGCCTGAAGCTTCGCGACAGCTCCGCCCTCACGAGTCCGTCCAGGAAGGTGTAGCCGATTCCGGCCGCGCTCAGCGGAGTTCCGGGCGTCTTCCACGATTCGCGCGAACCCGCCCAGCCGACATCGAAAAACACCATCGGCCGCGCGGCAATCTTTCCATACGCAAGCTCACCGCGCGCAAGCCAGAACGCATTCCCGGAAGCCGTTCCGGGGCGCAATGCGTGTACCGTCCACGGGCCGCCCAGGTAGTACTGCCGCTGCACCGGTAGCGTACCGCCACTCGTGCCGGCACTCAACGTCAAAGCACCGTCCAGGCGGCCCGCAATCGGATGCATGAGCGTGAGGTCCGCCATTCCACGGGTGTAGGACGCGTCGGCAGTTCCGCCTTCTCCACGCACCAGCAGGAAGCTCCGCAGCCCGCGCGGATCGAGCCCGAACGAACGTGAGTACGTCCAGCCGAAGCCGAGTATCGTGAGCTCATCGGCTACGATATTGCCCGGCAGGTCATTGCCATTTACCCAGCGCGCGAACGAGAAGTTGGTTTCTCCCTCTGCCACCCCGTGTCGTTCCGCGAAAAGCCTCCACGTGAGGCGGCCGCCGCCGTCATCCAGTAACGAGCTTGCCTCGCCGCCGAGCTCAGCGCCCCAGCTGCGGTAGTACAGGCCGTCGTCGCGTCCCAGGAACAGCGCAGACGCCGAGTTGCCAAAGGCCAGCGGATCGCCCCAGTCGTTTGCCGCAGCGAGACGACGGTAAACGCCCGCTCGCAGAAGGCGACGTCCGTCATCCCGTGTTACGTGAAGCTCTGCGTTGGGCTCCAGGTCTGCGCTGCCGATCCTCGCCTGCGCAGACAGTGCGAATCCGTTGCCCAACTGCTGATCCACGCGCACAGCGGGCGAAATGCCTTCCACGCGGTTGTAGCGCATGAGTCCGTCGCCGAGCCCCCAGCGTACCACGGGCAGCTGCGGAGACCAGCCTGCCTGCGCGCCGAGTGCAAGTGCCTCACGAACGAGACGCTCGCGCTGCGCGTCTCCAAACAACTCTTCGTTGTCGTCGTACAGCGAGCCGGGAAGTGCGTCCGAATTGGCGAGTGCCACCGAGTCGCACGGTATGCTCACCGTGACGGGCACGGTGCCGTTCATGCGTGAATCCGTGCGAACGTAGCTGCCGCTGGCGGCGCACTGTCGTTCACGGGCGAGGTCCCGCTCCTTGCGCAGGGAGTCACGTACGGCGCGCATGGAGTCTCGTGAGGCGCGGGTGATCCTGATGCCGGCTCGCGGTGTGAGTGTATCGCGCGGCGTGATGGAGTCCCGCAACGCTGCCGAATCGCGCGCGGCAGCCGCCTCCAGGGAATCCATTGCCGCAATGCGCTCGTCAGGCTCCGGAACTTCCACGAGCCCGTTCACCTGGTTGTACCGGAAGCTCTGCTCGAACGTCATCGGAGCACGCACGAAGCTCACCTGGGCCTCGACGTCCACCGACTGCACGCGCGGCAGCCAGAAGCGGCCGTCCTCGAGCCCGTATTCAACGGTGACCGCACGCACCGTTGCACGCAGCGGGTTGAGCAGTGCCTTCACGGCACGCGGCACGTCGTCTTCGCCATCCTGCTCGCGCACCACCTGCCAGATGTCCATCGGCGTGGAAAGCCGGTATACCGCGCGCACCAGCTTTGCGTCGTCCATGTCGAACCAGAGCGACCCCACCGACAGGTTCCAGCGCGGCTCACGCGGACGCACGCGCAATTCACGCAGACGTATCACGCGTCCATCGGGCAGCTGCAGGGTAAGCGAGTCGCCTACCGCATAACGATAGTATGCCTCCGCGCCTGACGCGAGCGGATTCACCGGTCCACGGTCGTTGACCTCCACCTCCGCCATCCCAGCGCCAATCCACAGCGTCTCCTGGCCCGGCAGGTACGGAATGGGTATGCTCTGGCCTATGTCGTCGTCCGTGTCCGCGTCGTCACCGGCCACGGGCACCGCGCGGCGGTGTCCCAGCATTTCAGCGTACACGCCGCGGTCGCGATGCCACTGCACCCGCACCGCCTGGTCCTCCCGGAAGGCGAGCCGTTCGGGTACGAGCTTGCGCAGCGCAAGACCCATGGACACCCGCTGGTAGGCGATGGCGTCGTACGAGATGAGCGTGGTGTCCTGGTGCAGGCGCGCTTCGCGTGCACGGTGGAGGAGTTCACGCGCGGACGCATCGAGGAAGGCTGAACGCTCGAGCTCGGCCGTAACCGGAATGCGACGCGGCGGGCGGCGCGTGGTGTC
>DATGOL010000115.1:0-26946 GCA_035306065.1 Gemmatimonadales bacterium
CGTGACTGATAACACGGTCGTACCTCGCGGCCTCGTCGAGCATGCCGAGTTGCTGGCGCCGCGCTTCGAATCGCCTGCACGCTTCGGCAGCGCGCCGGTCGCCGCCGGCTTCCTCGTAGTCGTCCGCCGTCAAGCCGTTCAGGCGGAGGTCGCGCACCAGCTTCATGATGGCACGCACCGCACCG
Source organism: Gemmatimonadales bacterium (assembly GCA_035306065.1). Taxonomy (GTDB): domain Bacteria; phylum Gemmatimonadota; class Gemmatimonadetes; order Gemmatimonadales; family Gemmatimonadaceae; genus JBBQHX01. The sequence continues at coordinate 186 of DATGOL010000115.1, forward strand.
GGAGGCGCGTATGCACCGTCTGCACCCATCTCGAACAGTGGTACCCCGGCTGCGGCACCGGCTTCCCGCGCGATCAGCCGCTCCAGCTCGGGCGTCAGCAGCTCGCCGGTGCCAAGCCCCAGCTGTGTCTCCAGCCTGGAAAGCAGGTGCCCTCTCGCGGTGATCGTCACGCCAATTACCACTCCGTCACGCTGCACGAGGGCGCGCAGTGCCTGACGCCGCGCCGCGGCCGACGGAGACACCAGCATCGCGCCCGAACGGGTGTGTTCATGGCACCAGGCGCTTACGGTTGCAGGATCGGGATGGAGGAAGAGCACTCGGCTTTATGCTGACGAAAGGTCGGGGTGCCTGGTTTGGCTGGCCGCGCGTGTAGCAGAGGCCGCCCTGACCAAGGTACTGCCAAGCTGTGACATGAGCCACGCCGAGCCAGGCTGTTGCCGCGTGTGCAAGTTGTCCGGCGGCCCGCGTCTCCCCTTCAGTCACGGCTTTTCACCATTCCCGACGCCTGCTGAGGTGCTCATGCAGAACAACCTGAATCCGGCGGTTGGCTCACCCCGCCGCACCACCACCGGCCGGCGCATCGCGCTGTTTGCCGCGCCGATCGCACTGCTGGCCGCCTTTGTAGCCGTTCTCTCGGCCAATTCCGCCAACCAGGAGGAAGTGACCGTCACCGGTTACGTGCGTGACGCCGGCGGCGCCGCCCTCCCGAATGCGGTTGTCACCTACCGGGGCAGCATCTTCGGGCGACCCGGCGCGGCCCAGCTGGATTCAGCCGGCCGCTACACACTCCGCCTGAGCGCCGGGGCCGGCGACACCGTGACGATCTTCGCCCGCAGCCTCGGCTTCGAGCCCTCGCAGAAGGAAGTGGTTGTAAGCGCGGACTCGCTGGTCGTGAACTTCGTGCTGGTGCCTTCTTCGGTGGGCCTGGAGAGCGCGGTGCCACCAGTCGGGTCCAGACGAGGTGCGGTGGCGGCGGAGCTGGACCTCAGCTCTCCTCGCCCTTTCGTGTTGCAGGAGAAGGTTGCCTCCTTTGCGACATCCATGGCCGGCGCTCCTCCGTATGCTCAGCATGACACGGAGGAGTACTCATACATCAGCGAGAACGCGTTCCGGTCTGTGCGCTCCGATCCTCTTTCCACGTTCTCAATCGACGTGGATCGGGCATCGTACTCGAACGTGAGGCGTTTCATCATGGAGCAGGGCACGCTGCCTCCGGTTGACGCCGTTCGCATAGAAGAGCTGGTGAACTATTTCCCGTACTCGTATGACGAGCCTGACGACGACAGCCCGGTGGCCGTGTCTGCGGAGGTTGCCCGTGCTCCGTGGAACGCTGACCACCTGCTGGTACGCGTGGGGCTCCAGGCTCCCAGGCTGCACCTGGAAGACCTTCCGCCGAACAACCTGGTGTTTCTCATTGACGTTTCGGGTTCCATGTTTCCGCCGAACAAGCTGCCACTGCTGAAGCAGGCGCTTGCGATGCTCGTGAACGAGCTTGGTGCCGACGATCGCATTGCGATCGTGGTGTATGCGGGAAATGCCGGCGTAGTGCTTCCCCCCACTCCGGTTTCGAACAAGGAGCGCATACTCGGCGCGCTTGAGCAGCTCCAGGCTGGCGGTTCTACTGCAGGCGGTGAGGGCATTCGCCTGGCCTATCGTCTTGCCCGCGAGGCGCATGTGAAAGGTGGCAACAATCGCGTGCTGCTTGCCACGGACGGAGACTTCAATGTTGGTGTATCGAGCACCTCCGAGCTCGTGAGGCTCGTGGAGGAACAGCGTGAACATGGCACCTTCCTCACCGTGCTCGGCTTCGGCATGGGCAACCTCAAGGATTCCCGCCTGGAGCAACTCGCCGATCGCGGCAATGGCAACTACGCGTACATCGACAACGTGCTGGAGGCGCGCAAGGTACTGGTGCAGGAGATCGGTGGCACGCTGGCGACCGTTGCAAAGGACGTGAAGCTCCAGCTGGAATTCAACCCTCGCTACGCCCGCGCGTACCGGCTTATCGGCTATGAGAACCGCATGCTTGCCAACGCCGACTTTGACAACGACGCAAAGGACGCGGGCGAGATTGGCGCGGGTCATTCAGTAACCGCGCTGTACGAGGTAATTCCGACTGGTTCGCGCAGCACCGTCACGGTGAACGAGCCCCCGGAGCTTCGCTACCAGACGGATCGGGTTGCCGAAGAGAGCATGGGTGACGGCGAGCTGCTTTCGCTGGCGCTCCGTTACAAGCTGCCGAACGAGAACACCAGCAGGCTCATTCGGCATGTCGTGCGGAATGAGGTGGCGGAGCCTTCCGTGGACCTGACCTTTGCCAGCGCCGTTGCGGGCTTCGGGATGCTGCTAAGGGAATCGGAGCATGTAGGCAGCTGGAGCTTCGGTGCCGTGCTCGAGGCCGCTGAGTCTGCGCTTGGCGACGATGAGGACGGCTACCGCCGTGGTTTCGTGGAAATGGTTCGGCGTGCGGCAGCGCTGGGAGCGATTGCCGCGGACCAGGGCGGTGTAGAAGTCCGGGATGGTGCGGTTGGTCAGGGTGGTACGAACCACTGAAGGCCGGCGCTCAACCCCAGGGGTGGCGGGGCCGTAGTACCGTTGGTCGCTTCGCCATCCCGTTTCCGCCCCGCCCAATCAGGAGAGGTCCCCGTGTTCGACCAGGAGAAGACGAACGGCGGCACCAGCCGCACCGCTCGCCGTTCCACCGCTCGAATCGCCCTCGTGGCAATTTGCTGTACCGCATTCGCCGCATGCGCCGATCCGGCCCCCACCCAGGAAGAGATCGTCACCGGTCCCGATAGCGCAGCCTTCGTCACCCGGCTCGGGAACGACACGCTCGTAGTAGAGCGCTTCGTAAGAAGTGCAGATCGCATGGAGGCAGACGTCATCCTCCGCTCGCCGCGCACCGTGCGCACTACCTACCTGGTGGAGTTCACGCCCGAGGGCGCGATCTCGCGCATGGAGTCGGAGTCCACGCGCCCTGGCGATGACGCCTTCGGCACACGCCGCCAGGTGATCGAGCGCATGGGTGACTCCCTGCAGGTTACCGCCACAACGAGTGAAGGTGAACAGGTGCGGATGGCCGCCGCACCCGATGCCACGCTGCCATTCATAGACATGGTGCACTGGCCGTTCGAGGTAGCGCTCATGCGTGCGCACATGGCGGAAGGCGAGTCAGTAATGCAGCCACTGCTCACCGGCAGCCGCACGTCCGAGTTTCCAGTTGCGAAGGTGGGGTATGACTCCATGACCATCACGCACCCGTCGCGTGGCACCATGCGGGTTCACATAGATGACTACGGACGCCTCGTTGCGCTGGACGCGGGCGCAACGACTCGCAAGCTGCTCGTTGAGCGCAAGCAGTGGGAGCAGCCGATGGACGAGCTCGCGAGCCAGTGGGCAGCGCTGGATGCGAGTGGCCAGGGTGTGGGCGACCTGTCCGGCCGTGGCGCAGCAGACGTAATGGTGAAGGGTGCGAACATCGTGCTGGACTACGGCACCCCCGTAAAGCGTGGGCGCGACATCTGGGGCGCGCTGGTTCCCTACGGTGAGCTGTGGCGCACCGGTGCGAACCGCGCCACGCACTTCAGCACCAGCCGCGTGCTCACGCTAGGCACCGGTGCAGACACGCTCCACCTGCCCGCGGGTGAGTACACTCTCTTCTCCGTTCCGGAAGCGGACGGCGGAGAGCTGATCGTGAACAGCCAGACCGGGCAGAACGGCAACTCCTACAATGCGGACAACGACTTCGGGCGTGTGCGCATGCAGGCGCGGGACCTTCCGGAAGTCGTGGAAGTGTTCACCATCCGCGCGGATGAAGAGGGAGATGGTGGCGTATTGCGTCTTCAGTGGGACCGCAAGGAGCTGGTGGTGCCGTTCACGGTGCGGTAGCATCGGCTGAGCATTCGGCGCTGGTTCCGAGTGGCCACGTGGCTCCCGCTGCGTGGCCACACGAGTATCCGCGGTTTGCGTGGCTGGTTGTGTGTTCCGCTCTATTGGCCGAATCGCCCCGCCGCCTGCGCGCGATAGCGCCGGCTCCACACCAGCTCCGTTCCGTCATGCAGGATCACGTGGTAGTCACCGTGCGACCACGGGTGCATTTCCCGAATCATGGATACACGCACCAGGTCGCTCCGGCTGAGACGCAGGAACTCGTCAGGCTCCAGCCGCTCTTCGAGTGAGCTTATCGTTCCCCGCATCAAAAAGCTCGCGTCCTTCGTGTGCAGCCTCACGTAGTTCTTCTCCGCAGACGCCCGGACCAGCTGCTGCACCGGAAGCAGGTATGCGCGTTCGTTCACCTGCACCAGCAGGTGCTTCAGGTTGGGGGTGCGGCCGAGTGACTTGAGAAGGGCGCTGAGTCGGGCGTCCACCTCGCTCGGTGTGCCTTCAGGTGCCTCGGTGGCGCTACCGATACGGTTCGGTTCATCGTCCGGTTCGACTGGCGTTGCGCTCCGCCGCGCAAGCACCCGTGCACGCTCCACCGCACCCGCCAGGCGCTCGGGCTGCACCGGCTTGAGCAGATAGTCGAGCGCATGCACCTCGAACGCGCGCAGCGCGTGCTCGTCGTAGGCCGTTACGAAGATCACCGCAGGCATGAGCGACACGCCTACTGTTTCGATCACGCCGAAACCGTCCATCCCGGGCATCTGGATGTCGAGCAGCACGAGGTCCGGAGAAAGCTCTGAGATCTTCTCCACGGCTTCAGGGCCGGACTTTGCCTCACCGGCTGCGGTGGCGTCAGGCAGCTGCTCGAGAAGCCTTTTCAGTCGGGCGCGTGCAGGGGCTTCGTCGTCCACGATCAGGACGCGCATGGTTCCACCCTCGCCGGCCACTCGCGACTCATCCTTGCTCGACACGATCACTCAGGGCCTCGCGAAAGGGCAATTCGATACGAACGCACCAGCGTCCGTTGCCGTTCTCACCGGCTTCGACAGTCGCACGGCTGCCATGAAGCAGCGTGAGGCGCCTTACGGTGGTGGACAACCCCACTCCGCCCCCAGCCCGGGAGCCGATGCCGGAACCGGCAACGGAGCCAGCGCCCGATCCGGCCACCGAGTCAACGCCGGAACCGGCAACGGACGCAAGCCGGTTTTCCACCACGAGACGCAACACTCCTCCATCACGTGCAGCACTTACGACCACGTCTCCGCTCCCGTCAGGCGCCACACCGTGCCGGATGGCATTCTCCACCAGTGGCTGCAGCAGCAACGTTGGTACCATCGCTTTTCGAACCGAATCCTGCACATCCATCCGAACCGTCAGGCGTTCCCCGAACCGGGCACGCGCCAGCGCCAGGTAGTGATCCAGCAGTTCCAGCTCTTCTGCCAGCGGCAGCTCATCACGGCCCTCGGTACCCAGCGCATGACGCAGCAGCTCCGACAGGTGTCCGATCATCGCATCGGCAGCCGACGGATCTTCCCAGGTTGTGCTGGCGATCGTGTTCAGGGCGTTGAACAGGAAATGCGGCTGCAGCTGCAGGCGCAGGTTCGCCAGCTCCGATGCTGCCAGCTCGCGTTCCAGCTCCAGTGCGCGCCGCTCCCTCACCGCGCGAGCACGCATTCCGCGATACCACTCCAGTGCGGCAACGAAAAGCGAGTAGAAGATCAGGTCGTTAGGGGCCTCCATCAGCATTCGCACGCCGAGTGGCCCGTAGTGGTACTCGCCCAGGTTGAACAGCTCGAACAGCGGCGGGCGCGTGAATGCCATGAGCAGCGTGTGCGCAACAGTGACGATCGGAAACGCAACCGCATGCGCCGCCAGGGCGCGACGCCAGTTCTCCCTGAACGAGAAACGACGAATCACCGGAGCCACAGCCAGCACGAACAGCAGCGCTGCCGTCAGTACACCGGTGGACTCTTCCACCACGCGAACGGGCAGTGTGTCGAGCTGCCCGTTCGCCACGTCGTTCAGCGTTACATACGCCACACGAAGCAGAACGGTGACCAGCGCGAACGCGAGGGCGACGCTCCAGAAGAGTGCGTCTTCGTTGCGCCGTCCTCTGCCGCGCTGATCGTCGCCCAACGCGCCGGCCGAACGGGCACCAGCCGCAGTCGCGCCTGACGAGCGCCCGCTTCCCGCAGTCGCGCCTGACGAACCTGCGCCGTCGCTCACTCGCTCCCCCAGTTTGCCCGTCCTGCCTGCGCACCGCGCAGGTAGACTGTCTCCCTCAGCCTCGGCGTCGCTGCCTCCGTTGCCTGCGCTGCCTCCGTTGCCTGCGCTGCACTCGACGCGGGCTTCATACCCATGAGGAATCGCATTACGCCGAACGGACGCACGAACGTTTCATAGATCGCAGCGGTTCCCACCAGTGACAACAGGCTGAGAAAGGCGAACTTCGCGAACACACCGTCCTGCAACGGTATCACGTAGTACGCCAGCACCACGATCACCGTCTGGTGAAGTATGTAGTACGGGTAGATGCCCTCGTTCGCATACGAGAGTACGCGCGACGGCCGGTTCAGCCAGCGCTTTCCGAAGCCGAGTATGGTGATCACCCAGCACCATGCGGTAAGTGCGAGAAGTGACAGGTAGGCGGCGCTCGCAAGTGAGTACTCTATGTAGGGATCCAGTCCGTTCCAGCGAAGCGAATTCAACAGGAGAGTGCACCCCAGGGCCCAGCGCAGCGACACTCCTCGATCGCTCTCGATCCGATCCCACAGCTCCCTTGCGTGCGCAATCAGGAACCCGTACAGGAAGAAGATCATGTAGTACAGCAGGAAGGCGAGGTCGTCAATCACATTCTGCGGACCCATGAAGGCGGGATAGAGCGCACTCAGTACCAGTGCCAGCGGCAATGCCATTACCGGAAGCCCCGCGCGCCTCACCACACGCTGCAGCATCGCTTCGGCCCTCTCCCGTCGCTCGCCACGCAGCCAGAGAAACAGGGGCATCAGCACCGCGGTGTAGATGGCGAGGTACGCAACGAACCACAGGTGGTGCCAGCTGACGTTCCCGGTGGGGTACGGGCCGGTAGTCAAGATCGTCGGCCAGAAGGTGAGGAACGAGTTGGCGCTTCCACTGGCCAGCCGTTCCATGTACACCTGGGGCGGAACCACAACGAGAATGCCGAACGTGAGCGGAACGAGCAGCCGCTTCGCTCGCTCCCGGCTGAACGTTCGAAACGAGCGCCTGCCCAGCGCGTACGCGGTGCCCACGCCGGAAATGATGAACAGCAGCGCCATTCTCCAGCGCGACATGAAGAAGTTGAACTCGAGCAGCAGCTGGCTCGTTTCGGAGTTCTTCAGGTGCCAACCCCACTCGGCCACGAAAGGCATGGCCGAATGGAAGAAGACGAGAAGCAGGATGGCGATCACGCGCAGCCAGTCGAGATCATGGCGTCGCGAATTGCTTGTAGTTGCGCTCATGGTGTCCCTCGCGGTAAGGAGTTCCCGCAGCAGGCGTTCGCTGCCTGGCTGGAAGCATTACCGGGAGGGCTCTGAATGTCCCGGAATTGGGGACGAGCGGGACTACGCGGGGACGAAAATCCGGGCTACGGCTCGCTGAGCGGGCGTTCGGGGAGGTGAACCTTGCGCGCTCACTGCCGGCTTACCGTTTTGCCGTCCCGAACATCCCGCGGATGATGGACCGGCCGATCTGGGTGCCTATCGAGCGCATGGCACTGCTCGTCATCGCCTCCAGCGGCGTCATGCGGTTGCTCTTTCGCGAACTGGCCCTCGCTGCCTTCTGTCGCTCCTTCTCCGCCGCGGCCTGCGCCTTGGCCGCAGCAGCCGCCGCCTTCTCGGCTTCCTTCTGCTGCTCCATCGCTTCCGCCGCGACAGCGGCCTGCTCGGCACGACTGCGCAGCATCTCGTAGGCGGACTCGCGATCCACGAGCTTCTCGTAGCGGCCGTGCAGGGGGCTGCTCGTTATGCGCGACGCACGCTCCTCCGCCGTGAGTGGACCCATTCGGCTGTACGGCGGGCGAACGTACGCACGCTCCACCACTCCCGGACGACCCTTCTCGTCCAGGAACGACACCAGCGCCTCACCAACGCCAAGCTCCGTTATTGCGGTCTCCACATCCAGCTCGGGGTTCACACGGAACGTTTCGGCTGCCGCACGAACCGCCTTCTGGTCGCGAGGCGTGAACGCCCTCAGCGCATGCTGAACACGGTTTCCGAGCTGGCCAAGCACCTCGTCAGGCAGGTCCAGCGGGTTCTGGGTCACGAAGTACACTCCCACTCCCTTCGAACGAATCAGGCGCACTACCTGCTCGATCTTCTCACGCAGCGCCTGCGGAGCGTCGTCGAACAGCAGGTGCGCCTCGTCAAAGAAGAACACAAGGCGCGGACGCTCTGGATCACCCACTTCGGGCAGCTGCTCGAACAGCTCCGACAACAGCCAGAGCAGGAAGGTGGCGTACATCTTCGGCGAACGCATGAGCCGATCCGACGCCAGAATGTTCACCATGCCGCGACCATCCAGGTCCGTTCGCAGCAGATCCGCCAGCTCCAGCTCAGGCTCACCGAACAGGAAATCGCCGCCCTGCTCCTCCAGTGTCAGCAGCGATCGCTGAATGGCACCCACACTTGCAGGGGCGATGTTCCCATACTCAGTGCGGTACTTCTTCGCCTCGTCGCCAACGTGCTGCAGCATCGCGCGCAGATCCTTGAGGTCCAGCAGCAGCATTCCGCTGTCGTCCGCAATCCTGAACGCGGCGTGAAGCACCCCGGTTTGCGTGTCATTGAGGTCCAGCAGCCTTCCCAGGAGCAGGGGACCCATCTCGGAGACCGTGGTGCGAATGGGATGTCCCTGCTCGCCGAAGATGTCCCAGAACGTGACTGGCGTTCCCTTGAACTCGAACTCGCCCAGCCCCAGCTGCTCTATGCGCGCCATCAGCTTGGGAGACTCCGCACCTGCAGTCGCAATCCCGGCAAGGTCACCCTTCACGTCTGCAACGAACACAGGGGTGCCGATGCGGCTGAAGCCTTCCGCCAGCACCTGCAGCGTGACTGTCTTGCCGGTTCCCGTGGCACCGGCCACGAGACCGTGGCGGTTGGCCAGGCGCGGAAGTATTCCGAGCTCGAGGGCCCCGGTTCGGGCGACCGGTATCGCGGGAGGCGGAGTCATGTATGCGATTCTCTGGGGTGCGAAATTGCCGCCGCGCCACGCGGCTGAAGCGAACTTACCCAGGAAGTTAGCCGAGCGGGACCACCGCGACTTTGAACGTATGGCGTGTGCGCCTGCTTCCGGCGTATCTCCTGCAATGGAGTATGGCGACTGACACAGCAATCGCCGATGGCCATACCAGCATACGAGATCGCCGCCTGTTCAATCTGTGGAGGGAGCCACCAGAGCGTGGTTGCCGGCCCGGACGCAATTCGTGCCGAGATGGAGGAGTTGTGGGAGTTTCACTCTCGCCGTCTCCAGCCGGCCGTTCCGCACGACAGGCTGTCCGACCGCCTGTGGTTCAGCCAGCGGCCGCCGATGTCCGTGGTTCGCTGCGACGACTGCGGGCTGCTTTTCAGGAATCCGCGTGAGCGCACCAGCAGTCTCGAAGAGGTGTATGCGCAGGAGGAAGCGAGCGCCGAGTCGCTGGAAGCGCTGTTCAACACGCAACGGAAATCATGTGCGGCGCAGGCACGCCGCCTCACGTCGGCCAACGGTGGCCGCACCGGGCGCCTGCTGGAAGTAGGAAGCTACGTGGGCGGTTTCCTGGCAGCCGCGGAACGAAAGGGATGGTTCGTTGAGGGACTCGACCTGAATGACGCTGCCATCGGTGTAGCCAGGAACCGGGGCATGCGCGTGAGGCGCGGCAGTATTGATGACTTCGAGCCTGGCCACACTTACGACGCCGTGGCGTTCTTCAACTGCTTCGAGCAGCTTCCGGATCCGCGCAGGGCTGCCGTGCGTGCAAGGTCACTGCTTGGCCCTAACGGGCTGCTGGCAGTGCGCGTACCTAACGGGGCCTTCTATGAATACTGGCGAGCGGAACTGACTGGCAGGCGCGCCCCGCTGGCGCGTGCGCTGCTCGCCCACAACAACCTGCTCACGTTTCCATGCAGGCACGGCTTCACGCTGCCGTCTCTAATGAGGCTGCTTACTCGCCTGGACTTCCGGGTGGTTGGCGTGAAGGGAGACTCGCTGGTTCCGATTGCCGACGAGTGGACGCACGGCTGGGCCTTGCTGGAAGAGCGCTTCATGAAGCTGATGCTGCGCGCCAGGGCCATCTTCGAGCCGCAGCTTGCGCCCTGGCTCGAGGTGTACGCGCGCGTCACGACGGACGCCAGCACCAGTGCAGCGTCGAACGCCGCAACGCGTTGATTGCCACCCTGTCTGGTAAAATGTGATCGGCGTGGCATGACGGATGCTCGACATGGGGTGCACCGCGCATACCCCCACCATCGGCCATCGCAGCGCCGGAGCGCCCGCAACGCAGATGGCTGGACCACAACGAGGTTCCACATGCATCCAGCGCTTGCAGCAGTGTCAGGGCTGGCATTCCTGATCATCTCGTCCTGCACGCCGACCGACGATCCGGCGGCAGGTAGTGCAGCGGAACGCGCCGCCGATCCGGCAGCTGCGAACGCTGCGGCGCAGGAGGAGGGACGGGTGCTCACCATTGACACCACCCTCGCGCCCTTCGCGAAATACGTCGGAGATCTGCCGTGCGACGACTGCGAGACGGTTCGCACGACGCTTACTCTCTGGACCGACCCGCATCGGTACCTGCTCACCGAGACCTTCGTCGGTCGCGCCGATGGTGACACGACGATGTCGAGGCTGGGCGAATGGCTCGACATGCGCTCCACGCCGGCCGACCCGAACGCACGCCTGGTCCAGCTTCGTTTCGAGACGGCCGGCGATCCCCGGGACTTCATAATGGTGGGAGGCAGCGAAGACAGCCCTGGCAGCGAGCTCCGGCAGCTGAACAACGAGCAGCAGCCAATGCCTGAACCCGCTCGCTGGACGCTGAGGCTGCAGTAGCGCATCTCCGGTTCATGCCGGTCGGACAGCCGCGTGGCGGCGTCTGCCTTATCTTCAGCAACAGTTGAAGGCCGCTTCCCCTCTACCTGCTGCGGACAGGACGTAACTGTCCGCGGCGGGTAGCGGGCGCAAGCTTCAGGCATTCCTGTCCGCAGCGTATAGCGGGCGCGAGCTCGAGGCATTGATGACTTTCCGTTCACTGGACCAGGCATGCTTCCGTCGCTGATCGCGACCCGATACCTCCAGCCTCTTCGCGAGGGTGGCTCGCTCCCGGCCGTGGTGGAGACCGAGGACGGTGGTCTTTACGTGCTCAAGTTTCGTGGCGCCGGCCAGGGTGTGAAGGCGCTGGTTGCAGAGATCGTGGTGGGGCTGCTGGCTTCGGAGGTGGGCTTGGCGGTGCCGGAGCTGGTGACGGTGCAGCTGCTTCCGGATTTCGGCCGTACCGAGCCGGATCCGGAAATTCAGGATCTCCTGCGGGCGAGCGAAGGGCTGAACTTCGGGATCCGCTACCTGGACGGTGCGCTCAACTTCAGCGCAGCGGCGGCGGGCGACCTGGTGACGGACGCCTTTGCTTCTCGCCTCGTGTGGCTGGACGCGCTGCTCACCAATCCCGACCGCACGCACCGGAACCCCAACCTGCTCGTGTGGCAGGGCGACGTGTGGCTGATAGACCACGGGGCCGCGCTGTACGCGCACCACGACTGGGCCGGCCTGACGACCGAGCGCATGCACACGCGCTTTCCGCTCATTCGCGACCACGTGCTGCTGGATCGTGCGTCGGAGCTTGCCGCTGCAGACGCCGAACTGGCGCCGCGCCTCACGCGCGACGTGTTGCGCAGCGTACTGGAAGCGGTTCCCGATTCATTCCTTGCGCAGGACTCGGCAGCGGATGAACCCACTACGGCAGAGGCTGCACGAACGCGCTACCTGGAATACCTCACGACGCGCCTCACGGGGCCGCGCGAGTTCGTGAACGAGGCCATCGAGGCGCGTGATCTCCTGCTGCGTCAACCTCCGTTGCGGAGGCCAGCCAGGCGATGACCGGTCCATCTCGCTCAGGCAGTGAGGCACTGGAGTGGATAGCCTTCGACTACGCGGTGCTCCGTGTGGTGCCTCACGTGCACCTCGGTGCCTTCGTGCCGGTGGGGATGATCGTTCACTCGCGTACTGCGGAGTTCCTGGGTATGCGGGTGCTGAATGACCCAGCGGTGCTCGCCGGCTGCCTGCCTGACGTTGACGCCTCCCTGCTCCTGCGTTACCTGGAGGCACACGTGGCGGTAAGCGAGGGTGTGGCGTCTGCGGGCCCGGTAGCGCTGGACTCACCCTCCGAGCGTTTTCACTGGCTCACTGCACCGCGATCAGACATCCTGCAGACGTCACCGGTGCATGGCGGCATATGCAGAAACCCGGCGGCGGCCCTGGAGCGGCTGTTCGAGCAGTATGTGGGTGCGGCGGTACGAACCCTCCGTTAGGCCCCGCCGTCCCCCCTAACCCGCCACCCGTAACCCGTCGCCCGTAACCCTCCGTCCCCCCTAACCCGCCACCCGTAACCCGTGCCCCTCAAGGCGCCACCTCGAAATACTCCACACCCGTCTCGTTCTCCTGCGCCCAACGCAGGTGCCACGGGTCCCGAAACAGCAGCAGTGGCGCACCCTTGGAGTCGAACAGGAGCGCGCGCTCAGGCGCAGCCGCTATCCTCTCGATCTCGGCCTTCGGCCCGGTAACCCAGCGCGGATACCTGTACGGATACTTCTCGAGCTGACACTTCACGCCGTATTCGTGCTCCAGCCGGTGCAGCATGACGTCGAACTGAAGCTGGCCCACCGCTCCCACGATCGGTGCGGGGCCGGTTGATCCTTCCACGTAGAACACCTGCGCCGCGCCCTCTTCCGTGAGTTCGCGCAGCCCCGTGTCCAGCGCCTTGCGACGCAGCGGGTCCTTGGTCGTTATGCGGGCGAAGTGCTCCGGTGCGAATCGCGGTATTCCGCTGAATGCCAGCGGCTTTCCGTCTTCGGTTCGAGGAGCGCCGTCCTCCACCAGCGTGTCGCCAATGCGCAACGACCCGCGGTCGTGCACCCCCACAACGTCACCCGGCCAGGCCGTTTCCACGAAGCTCCGCTCGCGGGCAAGAAACTGCTGCGGCGCGGCAAGGCGAACGTTCTTGCCGGTTCGCGAGTGCGTAACCTGCAGGCCTGCTGAATAGCGCCCCGAACACACGCGAACGAACGCAATCCGGTCGCGATGCTTCGGGTCCATGTTCGCCTGGATCTTGAACACGAAACCGCTGAACGCCGGCAGCGCAGGATTCACCGGACCAGCCGTGCTGTCGCGCATGGCCGGCGCCGGCGCGAGCGGCAGGAAGTCTTCCAGGAATGGCTCCACGCCGAAGTTCGTGAGCGCCGATGCAAAGTAGATCGGAATCTGCTCACCCGCAGCGATCAGGTCCGCGTCGAACTCGTGGCCCGCCTCGTCGAGCAGGAGCACGTCGTGCGCAAGCTTTTCCACTGCCGAACGGGCGGAGTAGCTGTCGCCGAGTGCCTTCACGATGCGCTCGTCGTCTGGCCCGGACACGTCCAGCGTGTCGGACGCCGCACGACCCGCACCATGGTCCTCACCACGTGAGAACAGGTGCACGCGGCGGTGGCGGCGGTCGTACACGCCCACGAACGCACCATCCCGGTGTATCGGCCAGTTGGCCGCAACGCAGGCAATTCCCAGCTCGTCTTCAACATCGCTGAGCAGCTTGAGCGGATCTTCGCCGGTACGGTCGCACTTGTTCACTACGGCGAAAATCGGCATCCGGCGCCTGCGACACACGTCGAACAGCTGTCGCGTGCGCTCCTCCACTCCACGTCGGTTGTCCAGGAGCATCACCGCGCTGTCCGCCGCCACGAGCGTTCGGTAGGTGTCCTCGCCGAAGTCCATGTGGCCAGGCGTATCGAGCAGGTTCACCTGGTAGCCGTCGTACTCGAACTGCATCACGCTGGAAGTGACCGATATCCCGCGCTCCTGCTCCAGCTTCATCCAGTCGGATGTTGCGTGTCGCTGCGCGCGACGCGCCTTTACGGCGCCCGCCAGGTGAATGGCGCCTCCGTAGAGGAGCAGCTTCTCGGTGATGGTGGTCTTTCCGGCGTCCGGGTGCGAGATGATCGCGAAGGTACGCCTGCGCGCGATAGCGGCGGCGAGCGCTTGGTCAATTCCTGCAGAATTGCCAGCGGAGCTTCCGTCGGATTCGGCTGCCTTGAGCTGTGTTTCGGGTGCTGCGGACATCCCGGAAAGCTAACGCTGACCGGGATTGCAGGAACGCCGCGTTGGAAAGTGAATTTCGGCCGGCAGGCCGTCAGTCTGCCGCGCGCTGGATTACCAGGCGCGAACAGGCGCGTACGCACCGGTCGCACGCCTCCGCGCAGGCGCTGAGCTCTTCTGCGCCCAGGCGCTCGCATTCGTCCCGGCATTCGCCGCACACGATGGCGCAGGTGCGGCACACATCCGGCACGTGCACCGAACCGCGCTGAAGGAAGTCGCCGGTGGTGCGGCAGATATCGGCGGTGTCGAGCAGCATGGTAACGCGGTCGCGCGCGTCGGGGTCCCAGCCGCTGCTCAGCGAGACCCGCAGAGCATCCATGGCGGCAACGTGACATGCGCGGGCCGCATCATGCGCTTCGCGATGATCGGCGGTGTGGAACGGGTTCTCGGCCACTAGCTGCTCCTCGCTAGGCGGTGATCCCGTCTTCAACCGCCGCATGCACGGTCAGCTGAAACCCGCGGCCACGAACGGTTCGCAGCACCGGTGCATTCACGTTGTCGTGAAGCTTCTTCCGCAAACGCGCAATGTGAACGTCCACGAGGTTCGAACCCGGGTCGAACTGGTGCCCCCATACCTTCTCCAGCAGCTCGCTCCGCGATACGATCACCTCGGGACGCAACAGGAAGTACTCCAGCAGCGCGTACTCCTTGGGCGTGAACGTCAGCGCACCTGACGACGCCGAAATAGTGCGATTCAACCGGTCGAACTGCAGCTCTCCCACCCGAAGCGTTTCCGCAACCACTCCCGTACCGCGCCGCAACACTGCCCTCACGCGTGCAACCAGCACGCTGAGCGCAAACGGCTTCACCAGGTAGTCGTCCGCGCCCGCGTCCAGACCGCGCACGATGTCTGCATCTCCCCTCTGGCCCGTAACGATGATGACGGGCGTGTCTGGACAGGTTGCACGGAACTCCTGCAGCAGTGAAAGCCCGCTGTCGTCCGGGAGCTGCAGGTCCAGGAGCACGGCACTGGGCCGCTCAACCCCGGCTGCGAGCGCAGAACGGGCTTCGAGTGCGCTGAACACGCAGTCGGTTGTGTACCCGGCCTCCTCCAGGGCGCGCCGCATCAGGCGGGCGACGGCGGAGTCGTCTTCCACCAGCAGGAGGCGAGATGTTGGCAGCGTTTGGCTCTCGGACAATGCTCCCGTATCCGGATCAGGAGATCGCGTATTTGCAGCCTCGATCGGAAAGTGCATCACTGTTATGGATTACGGGCTTCTCGCACCGGATGTTGGGCGGTTCGCCAATACAGCATCAACGCAACCCCAACGGCAAGACCGAAGTCCGGTCACGGCGCCTTTGCCGGGCTTCGGGGTACAGTGCAGGAGAGCCCCTCCACATGGGAATCCTCTAATGCCTGACAGGTTGCCTTCAAACAGGCACTAATCGTTCCTCCGCGTTCGGGCGCGGTGCCGTGCCGATCCGCTCCTTCTACCCATGACTCCTTCACCCTTCTCCGGAAAACGCCTGGTGCGCCGGATCGCGTTAGTGGCCGGCGTACTCCTCCTGGTAACCCTCGCTGCCGGCTGGCTGGCGGTGCGCACCCTCACGTCCGACCCGCGCCCGTACTTCGCCGAACGATACGAGCCCCTGGCAGTCGTGCAGTCTGAAGATGGCAAGCTGGAGAATGGCTACCTGCTGCGCGATCTGCGCCTCACGACCAGCGGCGGTCTCGACGTGGACATCACCATCAAGCGTCCCGCCAGCAACGCCGACTCACTCGTTCCACGACCGGTGGTACTGCTGCTCGGCGGGCACCGAACCGGACGCGATGCCGCGCGCCTGATCGAAGACACGCGCGGAATGACTGTGGTTGCGATGTCATATCCGTTCCACGGGAACGAACGCGCAAAGGGATTCGCGGTGGTGAAGGAAGTGGCGAACGCGCGTGCGGCAGTTCTGGATACGCCACCGGCGGTGCGGGTAACGCTGGACTGGATTTCGTCGCAGCCGTGGGCCGACACGGACCGTCTGGAGATAGTGGGAGTGAGCTTCGGCGCTGCCTTCGCCGTGATTGCCGGCGCGCTGGACGACCGGATTTCACGCGTGTGGGCAATTCACGGTGCAGGCAATCCATACCTGCTCCTGCGCACGAACCTGGAGCCGTACGTGCCCACCGGCGTGTTGCAGGGAGTGGTGGCTGGCCTTGCGAACGTGGCGATCAACGGACCCCAGCTTGCACCGGAGCGATGGACGGCGGAGCTCGCGCCACGTCCGCTGATCATGGTGAATGCAACCGGCGACAGCCGCATGCCGCGTGAGGCAGTGATGACGCTTTACGAGAGCGCGGTAGGCCCGCGTGAACTCGTGTGGCACGCCGGCGACCACGTGAGCACGAGCAAGCGAGAGCTTATCCGTGCGCTGGTGGACACGGTGTTCGAGCGAATGAAGTAGCCGGCCTCCTACGCGGGTGACACTGCTGCCTGTCTCCGGTCGCCGGCAATGCGCTTGCCGGCGACCGGTTGAGCGCCGCTCGCCGCCTGCCGTTTCCCTACTCCTCCGGGTCCACCTGGGCTTCGCGCACGAACACGAGCAACAACCGCTCGGCCTCCTGCGACATATTGCCGAGCTCCCAGCCTGCGCGACTGCGTTCGTTGAGGAGGTCGGTGAGCGTGTCCTCGTCTTCGCGGGAACGCTGTGACAGCCGGTGAACCACTGCCTGATATTCTTTCATTGCGATGGAATAGTAGACGCTGATCGCATCCGGAGTACAGCCCGCTAACTTGTCGGCAATGTCAGCCAATTTCGAGAATCGAGCAGGGGCGAGCCAGGGGGACGGCAGCTCCGTTGGCCCTGATGCAGCGGACGAACGAGCTGCAGACGCCGTTCAGGCCGGTGAGGCTCCCGACCCCGAGCTGGAGCGCGCGCTGGAGTTTCCGTCGCTCATCCTCGTGCGACACCCGCTGGTGCGGCACAAGGTGACTCTTCTGCGCAACCGGGCGACTCCCACGAAGATCTTCAAGGAGCTCGTGGAGGAGATTGCCATGCTCATGGCTTACGAGGCCACGGCAGATCTCTCCCTTGCGAGTGTGGACGTGGAGACTCCGCTCGAGCGCGCCCGGGGCGTACACGTGGCGGGCAAGAAGCTCACGCTGGTTCCCATCCTTCGCGCTGGTCTGGGCATGGTGGAGGGCATCCTGAGGCTGGTGCCGTCGGCACGGGTGGGCCACATAGGGCTCTACCGGGACCACGACTCGCTGCAGCCGGTGGATTACTACTTCAAGATTCCGGGTGACGTGGCGGAGCGGGATTTTCTGCTGCTGGACCCGATGCTGGCCACCGGGGGGAGCGCGGTGGCGGCAGTGAACTCACTGAAGAAGGCTGGTGCTCAGCGAATTCGCTTTCTGTGTGTGGTGGCGGCGCCGGAGGGAGCCCGCAAGCTGGCGGCGGCGCACCCGGATGTCACCATCTATGCGGCAGCGCTGGATCGTGGCCTGAACGAGCATGGGTACATAATGCCCGGGCTGGGCGATGCGGGGGACAGGCTGTTCGGAACGCGGTAGGCCCGAACCCGCCGCGTTCACTTCAGCCGAACCATTCCCGCGGACAGTCCCGCTGCTGCTTCGCGGCGTCCATTACCCAGGTCTGGGACTGGGGGTCCACCACTTCGTCCGGCACGAGGTTGTACCAGTCGCGCGAGGCCGCGGTGTCACCGATGCGGCGCCACAGTTCTCCTACCAGGTAGGTGATCACTGCGCGCTCGTCTGATGCCACACCGTCCCAGCTGGACAGGGCTTCCTCGAACTTCCACGCTGCCTTACGACGGAAGTAGCGCTCGGCTTCAATATCGCCTTCGTCCACGCAGCACCATGCTGCGCGCAGGAGCAGGTCTGCCAGGTGTCGCGGCTCCGCTCCCTGCCACTCCGCCACCTTTGCCGCCGCCTCGTACTTCTCCGAGCCCGGCACCCCCCGCGCGTTCACGATCGGCGCCAGTTCGCTCCACACCTGCTCCTTCACCAGCGGGGTCAGCTCCACACCCTCCGTGAAGTCCCTCTCCGATCCGGTAAAACCGCAGTGCTGGCACATGTGAACCATGAACGGGAGCGGCTGTACCCCGGCCGCACGCTCGTGAAAGTCAGTTCGCTTGCCGCCAAACGAGTTGGTTGATACCACCTGCTGAGAATGAAACTCGCTCTCACAAACCGGGCACTGCAGGTCTAGTTGTTGTAAGGTGGTCATGGGTCGTACTCCAAATCTGCTACGCCGCTGCCGTGTATCCTCTGGTAACAGGTAAGGAAAGAAACATGCCAGTCGATCTCACAGGCATGGCGGCGCCTCGAGGCAGATGTGACGGCCGGCACAGTGCCCCGAATGACATGTCGCAGTGCAGGGGGGAGAGCGCTCACCCGGACCCGAGCGACAGCCGCTCGCTGCCCGCGCAACCGGTGCAGTTGAGCTCCGTCCGCCGGCGGTGGAAGACCTCGGCAGCCGTATCGCGTTGTGCATGCTTGAAGCTCGGCGTTACGCGGAGTATGATTCGCCGCGCAGCATCGAGCGTCCCGCGCCTGGCGCGTGCAGCCCGGAGTCCTGCAATTGTGCACCTCCCGCAGCATGTACGGTGCTACCTCCTTCTCCTCGCGCCTGCCTCACGCCACGAAATGCTCCTGGACCTCGTTCCGCAGTTTCTGGAAGTGCTCGAGAGCAGCGACAGGGAGGCTGCCTATCGCCGCTACTTCAATCGCAACCGCAAGCTGCTTGGCGCGTACTGGCGCAACTACGTTCTCGAGCCTGACGGGCAGCATTTCGACGAGGTCGTGAGGCAGGTGGTGAATGCGGACCGCAGCGACCTCACGACCATGCTCGCGAGAGTGAATGTCGCCGAGCTTGCGGAGCGCACCGCGAGGGAAGTGTCGGAGATGCTGAATGCAGACGTTGACTTCGACGTGGTGCTCATGGTGGGAGTGGGCGCCGCCAACGCCGGCGAGCTCGTGATAGACGGACGCGGCATTGCCTTCGTGTGCCTGGAGCACTTCACCGGCGTCGCGAACCATGAAACGTCGGGGCTGGGGCTGGACGCCGAGCTTCTGCCGCTCTGGCTCGCGCACGAGATAGCCCACGTGATTCGGTACACCTCGCCCACCAGCAGGAGCGAACTGTCGTCCCTGATCGGGGAGGAAGACGGCTACTACTCCTACTGGGAAACCGGGCGCCGGGCGACCCTTCGCGAGCTGCTGGTGAATGAAGGACTGTCCGTGCAGGCCGCGCGGGCAGCGAGTCCCGGCCACGCGGCCTGGGAGTACTTCGGCTACGGCCGCCGCCAGTTCGCGCGAATCCGCGAGCTCGAGGGCGCCCTGTCGGGCGCAGTTTCCGGAGACCTGGACCGCCGTGGACTCGGCCTCAGGCTCCGCTACCTCTCCGGCGGCATGAGCGACCACGCCAGGACTATCGACCGATGGGTGCTGCCGGAGCGCGGCGGCTACTACCTGGGCGCCCGACTGGTGGAACCCGCCGTGGCCGAACGTGGTCTTGCATGGGCAATCCGCGCGAGCGCAGCGGAGATAGCGGAGCTGGGCAGGGAAGCAGCCACCGCCTGACGCGGCCTCACTTTCCCACGCAGAACTCCCCGAACACGCGTCCGAGCACCTCTTCCACGTCCACGCCGCCAATCAGCGTCTCGAGCGCGGTGATCGCCGCGCGGGTGTGAACGGCCGCAACGGGCGCAGGCAGTACATCCTGCACCCACGCGTCAATGAACTGCTGCAGTTCATCACGCGCTTCCTCTATTGCGCGACGTTGCCGGGCGCGAGTCACGATCGGCGCCCGCTGCTCCAGCGCGGTTGCAGCATGCCCCCTGGCCAGCACTTCCTGTATCCGCTTAACGAGTGTGCCGAGTGCATGGCCGGTGTGGGCGCTTACCGCGAGCGGAGTGCCGGCGCCTGACGATCCGGCATCGTACCCGGCTGCGTCGTCTGCGGCTGCTGCCGAGCGCCCGCCGTTTTCCGCATCGGCCTTCGTGCGAACCGGAATGACCGGTGCGTTCGTGAGGCTGCGCAGCGTGGCAGCGGTCGCCGCAGCACTCTCTTCCGTGTCGCCGCACGCGAGCACCACGTGTGCAGCCGACAGCCAGCGCTGGCTCACCTCGATTCCGAGTCGCTCGACAAGGTCCTGTGATTCGCGCAGGCCGGCCGTGTCCACCAGTCGCAGTGGCAGCGGTCGCGAGTCGAGCAGTACGTCAACCGCGTCGCGCGTTGTGCCGGCAATATCGGTGACGATGGCGCGCTGTTCGCCGAGCAGTGCATTGAACAGCGAGGACTTCCCCGCGTTAGGGGCGCCGGCGATTACCGTAACGGCGCCGTCCCGCACCAGGTTGCCCGTTTGCGAGGTTGCGAGCAGCGCATCCAGCCGCGCAAGCACCGAACCGGCTGCCTGCACAACCCGCTCGCGCGACACCGGCCCGTCGTCTTCCTCCGGAAAGTCCACGTCATAGGCGATGAGCGCCTCGAGCTGGATGAGGTCATCGCGCAGCGAGGCAATCCGCCTGGAGAGGCCGCCGTCAACCTGGGTGAGCGCAACCTGTCGTGCGGCCCCGGTGCGGGCGTCTATGAGATCTCCAACGGCCTCGGCCTGCACCAGGTCCATCTTGCCGTTGAGTACCGCGCGGCGCGTGAACTCGCCCGGCAGGGCCTCACGAGCACCGGCATGTACCAGCGCTGCGAGCACAGCCGTGGACACTGCCACGCCGCCATGCACCGTGAGCTCCACCACGTCTTCCCCCGTGTACGAACGCGGTGCCGGAAAGCACAGGACAATGCCCCGGTCCAGCAGTTCGCCCGAGTCCGGATCGGTCAGTTCGCAGAGCCGCGCCTGGCGAGCGGGCAGGGGCCACGGTGCTGCAACGCGCTCGACAACCTCGAACGCACCGCTGCCGCTAACGCGGATCGCCGCGAGTGCGCCACGCCCCGGAGGGGTGGCGATCGCGGCGATAACCTGGGAGTGCATTACCGGGGAGTTCCTTCCGAACTCCCGCAGAACTTCAGCCCCCAACCAGCGCCTTCACTTCCGCCGGCAAGGCGAACGCATCGGCCGGAACATCCCCGAACTTCACGTTCAGGTCAGTGAGCGTCATCATCACCTGGCCGCCGAGCTGCTGCGTGATGGTTGTGGGGAGCTTGAGGCCGTCCACATCCTTGTAGTCAGACACCACGGTCGTGACGGTCGCGCTTCCCATCGGCGATTCCTGCGTTGCGGTTGAAGCGTGCAGCAGGCCCGTTTCCACCGAGTAGCAGTCCTGGGTCGTTCTGCCGCTGATCCAGGCTACTTCCACGTTCCAGCACGCCACGTTACTGATGGTATCCTGCCCGGTTGTGGTCATGGACTTCACCACCGTGGAGTCGCGGAACATTGCACCAGGCCTGGTTCCTTCCACTACTGCCTGACGTTCCTCTCCCTCCAGGACGCGTGCACCCTGCATCGGATTGTTGCTCCAGGCGGTAGTGCCGTCGTAACCGCTCGTTATGTTGCCGAGCCCCGGCAGCTCGATGTCTACATGGATGCGGTTAGGCGCGGAGGTGGTGGTCATGGTGCCGGTGAGACCTGCTGCCGGCATGGAGAGCGTGCCCGTGGTCACTCCCTCGCTCGAGCGCTCGAGCGCGGCACGCCCGCCGGACGCGGTAATGTGCCGTTCCAGAAGCGACGCAGCGGAGGGAAGATCCTGAGCACCCGCCAGGGCGGGCAGCAGCATGAGTGCGGCTGCCGGGATGATGGCGGCGCGGAGCAGGCCCGATTTCGAGCGAATTGAGTTCATTGGATTTCCTGATTGTTGGCGCCTCACGAGACGCCGGTGGACGGTGAGTGTGAACACCCACCGCTATGCATCGCCCAGGACAACGGCACGATGCTCATGGTGTTGGCGCAGCAATCCACTGGAGGGCAGCCTCGAGAGGCGCGTCTTTCCCCGCCAGAAGGTCTGCCCTGGTAACGAGCACCACCTCGTCCGGCACCACCCCGGTGCCCTCCACGCGCTTCCCGCCCGGAGTTCGGTAGTCTGCAACTGCATGAAGCAGTACGTCGCCGGATGGAAGGCGTATCATGCCTGACGGCAACGCCTGCCCCGTGGTACCCGTGCCGAAAACCCGTGCGCGTCCGATTTCCTGGAGCGATCCCGCAACGATCTCGCTCGTTGAAAGCGAGAGCTCGTCAACCAGGATCGCCATCCGTCCGGAATACGGAGACGCCGGCTCCCCTCCCGCACGAACACGCCGCGGATTTACCGCAAACTTCAACTCGTATGTGCGACTCTGCATGATTCCAAGGTGAACCGGCTCGTTGAGCACCAGGCCTCCGATGCGCATCACCAGGCCCGCTACTCCTCCCGGGTTCCCGCGAAGGTCGAGTATGAGACCGGCGCAGGCACTGTCGGCATCGATCGCCCGCTCCACCGCGGGCATCGCCACCGGCATCCAGACGCTCAGGTACACATAGGAGGCACATCCGCCCGGAGTGGTGATTCGTTCGTGCTCCGAGCGTACGCGCATAGTCGGAAGGTTGCCGAACCGCACGAAGTCGCCGGTAGGCTCCGCAAGTTCGATTGCGGAGGTAACGGCGGCACCACGCTCATTCGTGAATACCGCCTGCACGGTATCGCCCGGTGAGCCGTCTCTCAGGCGCATCTGCATCAGCGCCACGACGCGCATCTCGGAGTCCCGCCTGGCAACGCTCGCCTCCGGCGTGGTGGCGGCGAGCTCCACGAGACTGTCCGCGCTTATGGAGCCCGCGCTCCGAAGAATCCAGCCTTCGCGAATGCCCAGCCGCTCCGCCGGCGATCCCTGCTCCACTTCCGTGACGAGCAGTTCGTCACTCACCAGCCGAAGGCCGATTCCGGACCAGCCGGGCGAATCTGCAGGCGCGGTTGGTACCGCAGCCTGGTCAGGCACAGCCTCGCCAGGAATGATCGCCATGTGCGATTCGCCGAGCCTGGCGAGCATGCGGGAGAGGAGCCGGCGCAGATCCCCGAGCGTAGTGGTGGTATCCGCGACCGGTGCATACTCGGCGTGCACAGCCGGCCAGTCCAGCCCGCGGAATGTGGTGTCGTAGTACGTGTTGGCGATGCGGTTCCAGACCGAATCCAGTGTGGTGCGTGCCAGGGCCGGGTCGATCAGTCTGGCGGCGGCCGCGGCAGCGGCGGCGGCGGCGGGGCCATCCGCTGAGCGCATTGAGTTTGTGCGGGTGGCCGAATCCCCCGCCGGGCGCGTCGAGTCCGAGCGTGCCGCCGAATCCCCCGCCGTCCGTGCAGCCGGCCGCGGCTCCGGGTCGTTCACCCGTTGGGTACTGCTCGTGGCGCAGGCCTGAAGCGCGAGTACGGCGAACGCTGCCAGGACGACCGGGCGAACGCTGGCGGATCGGTGCGATTGCGAGCGCTTGTTACTGCTCATCGAGTGTTTTCGGATCGAACGTACGGTTGGCGCCCATAGAGCTGATCGCTGAGCGGTCGAAAAGGCCGGCGGGCGAAGATAGCCTCCACCGGCAGGCTGAAGAACTCCGAGATTCGGAGAGCCAGTTCGAGGCTCGGGTTGTAGTCGCCACGTTCCAGGAAGCCGATTGTCTGGTAGTTCACCCCGACATGACCTGCAAGTTCCTGCCGCGAGAGGCCCCGTTCTGCGCGGAGAACGGCAATGCGATTGTGGATTTCGCTCAAGAGAGATTCTGGGTGTTGCGGGGTATCTGATATGTACTCCTTACTTATTATTGTTCATACACAACAATTCGTCAAGAATGCGCATTACCTACGTAGGACACGCCACCCTTCTCATCGAGATCGGAGGTCGAAGGTTTCTCACCGATCCCAACTTCGACCCCCGGCTGGGGCGTGTCCTGCGTCGAGTGGCCGAGCCGGGGATGCTGGTGGAGCAGTTGCCGCGGCTGGATGGCATCCTGCTCACCCACGCGCATGCTGACCACCTGTCCTTCAGCTCCCTGGACCTGCTGCCGCGCGACATCCCGCTTTTCGCGCCGCCCAGCCTGGCCCGCTGGCTGACGAAGCTGGGCTACCGTCATGCCGAACCCCTGGCGGCCGGCGAGGACGTCCGTATCGGCGACCTGAGCGTGTTCGCCGCCAGGGCGCAGCACGTTGGTGCGCGCTACGGCGTTGATCGCTGGCGCGCAGACACCAACATGTACCTGCTGAACTCCGCCGCCGACTCGGCATTCTTCGCCGGCGACACCGCGCTCACGCCGGCGAGCCACGGGCTGGTGGAGCAGGTGCTGCACTCGTCCGGGCGCGAGCTCGACGTCGCGCTCCTGCCCATCGGCCACGCGCCGATGTGGAAGCGAGCCGTCTTCCGGCGTGGCCACCTCACCCCGGAAGACGCGCTGTCATTTTACACCCGCCTGCGCGCCCGCTGGTTCATCCCGTACCACTGGGGCACCTTCAACCACCTGACGAGCGGCGCGCACGACGCCATCGCCCAGCTGCGCTCGCTGGTGCAGGGGCATGAGGGGAGGGAGGGAGTGCGGATTCTGGAGGTGGGCCAGGCATGGGCGAACAAGCCCGACCCCAACCCGTAACCCTTAACCCGTAACCCTTAACCCTTAACAGTTACCCCAGCCGCCTTACGCCGCTCGCGCGCGATCAGCCACTGCTGCGGCAACGCCGCAAGGTTCTGCACCGCGTAGTACAGGTTGAGACCCGCAGCCATGTTCAACAGCACGAACGTGAACGTTACCGGAATCACGTACATGATCATCTTCTGCTGCTGCGGCACTTCCTTCATGCCGCGCATGCCGATCCACGACACCAGGAACGTGGTGGCACCCATCAGCAACGGAAGGATGTAGTACGGATCCTTCAGCGAGATGTCTTCCAGCCACAGGAACGGCACACCGCGGAACTCGATCGTATTCTGGAACACGAAGAAGAGCGCGAAGAAGATCGGCATTGGCAGCAGCATGGGCAGGCAGCCGGACAGCGTACTGAACGGACTCATGCCGTGCTCCTTGTACACGCGCATGATCTCCTGCTGCTGCTTCTGCGGATCCTTCGCATACTTCTTCTGCGCAGCCTGCAGCTCGGGCTGAATGCGCTGCATCCTGAGCTGCGCACGCATGGCCTTCTGGTTCAGCGGCCACATCACGAGCCTCACGAGCACGCCGAAGATAACGAGCACCCAGCCGTAGCTGATGTTCATCGTGCCGCGCATCCAGAGCAGCACGTTCATCACTATCGTGGCGAACGGCTGCACGATCGGCTGCATGAAACCGCCGTAGGGATTGGAATCCTTGAAGTCGCGGCCGAGTGCAACCATGCGACGCCATTCCTGCGGGCCGGCGTAGAGCTCGAAGTTCGCGCCGTCTCCTGAGAGCGACATGAGCGCCGTGCCTGACGCGTTGGTCGCACGCTCCGAACCCACCTCACGCGGGCCGCCCACCATGCTGAACTCGGCGAATGGCTCGCCGTCGTCCGGCGTTAGCAGGCCGACAATGAAGTACTTGCTCTTGGCGGCCACCCAGCTGTGGGGACCGTTTACCAGGCGACGCTCGCCCGGGTCCAGCTTCCCGAAACCGATGCTGCTGGCGCCGTTAGCACGCGGCTTGTACGCATAAGCCAGGTGCTGCTGGTCGCCCAGCGTATCCGACTCGGCAGACGCAAGCCCGCGAGGCAGGCCAACGAGCAGGAAGCTGCGCGCAGGCGCTCCCGATGCGCTCGTGCTCACGCGAACCAGGTAGCTGTCAGGCACGAAGGCGTAGCGGATGGCAAGGGTTATCCCCTCACGCACCGCGCTGTACTCGATTACCGGGGAACCATCGGCTCCCGCAGACTCACGCACGCTGAACGGAACGCGGGCGAAGTCCACCGTGTCACCCGGAACCGCAACAGCATAGGTGAGGAGCGGCTCGCCCTGCCTCACGATCTGCACCGGCGGCTGGTCGGTGGCTCGCGCACCGTTGCGAAGTGAGCGGAACGCGTCCATCTCGACGGCAACCGGCGCCGCACCCAGGCTGCTCATCGTCCAGGTGGAAACCGGCGTGTCCACAACGGACGTCTCGGCACGTACCACCGGAATGGAGAGCTGAGAGTCGGCCGCGGCCGGATCGCCGCTCACCGACGAGGGAACGCCGAGTGGCTGTTCCGGTGAGGCCGGCTGCTGTGTGGTGGTTGACGCCGCCGTGCTGGCCGGGTCTGCAGGGCTCCCCGGGGCAGCGAGGGTGCTGTCAGCGCCGGCAGGCGGCTGAACAGGCGGAAAGATCACCTGGGTAAGCGCGATTACGCCTACGGACAGGATTATCGCCAGAAATATTCGCTTGTCCATGAAGATCAGGAACTCGTACGCGCATCCGCGCGATCAGGGTACCGGGTCGAAGCCACCGGGTCGGAAAGGGTGACAGCGCGCGATTCGCCGCGCTGCCAGCCAGCCGCCACGCAGTGCCCCGTGGCGCTGTAGCGCCTCCACGGCATACGCGGAACAGGTGGGATAATAGCGACACGATGCCGGAAGGAGTGGAGAGAGGAGCATCTGGTACGCGCGTACGAAACCGATGAGCAGGAGACGAGGGAGCGCGCGCCAGCCGGCCGGCTGGGTCGGGGCGTCAGGCACGT
>DATGOL010000116.1:0-38878 GCA_035306065.1 Gemmatimonadales bacterium
GCGCAACAGCTGTCGCCACAGAGCAACATCAATAGCTGCTTCCTGATGTCCAGCGGAGCCGCATGCATGCCTGGGTCGAACGCTCTGTTCCTGACTGCTGGGCAGCAGACTCCCTCCGACGAGGTGCTCTTCGAATCCGCACCGACTCCTGCCAGCAGCGAGTCCGAGAGCGACGAAGAGGCAAGCAATGGCTCGCCCTTCGGCTTCATGACCAGCGGCGTTCGCCCGTACCTTGGTCTTGGAATGGGTGCGGCACTCGCCATTGCCTTCATCCCGCAGGGAAGCGATTCACCCGCAACGTTCAGCTTCTCGGCGAACGACGAAACGGTGAACACCACGCCGGTTGGCAACAGCCCGTCTCTGAATGACGTGGTGGTCACGCCAGAGCCGATCTCCATGGCCCTCCTGGGCACCGGCCTCGCCGGCATGGGTGGAGTTGGTGCACTGCGCCGTCGTCGCCAGCAGCGCTAAAAAGTCTGAACGGCACGCAACAGGACTAGGGACGGACCGACCGCGCGCCGACTGAACGACAAAGGGCCCCGGGCATCATGCCCGGGGCCCTTTGTCGTTCTCACGCATCAGGATTGTTGACTGCGCTCATCAACATCGGTCGCCAATCAGTCCGAAAGCGCAGACGCCACCCAGTGCCGCATGGCCGCCGAATCCACTCCCTTGCGGCGGGCAAGATCCTCCAGCTGGTCCTGGCCGATCTTCCCCGTACCGAAGTAGCGGGCCTCCGGGTGCCAGAAGTAGTACCCGCTCACCGCGGCGGTTGGCGTCATCGCAAAGCTCTCGGTGAGGTGCAGCCCGGCGTTTTTCTCAGCCTCCAGAAGCCGGAAAATCGTTCCCTTCTCCGTATGATCGGGGCACGCCGGATATCCGGGTGCGGGACGAATACCCTGGTACTCCTCACGGATGATCGACGCGTTACTGAGTGCCTCCTCGGGCGCGTAACCCCAGAACTCCTTGCGCACCTGCTCGTGCAGCCGCTCCGCCAGCCCTTCAGCCAGCCGGTCTGCCAGTGCCTTCACGAGGATGGCGTTGTAGTCATCGAAGTCCGCCTCGTACTCCTTTACCAGTTCGTCCACGCCCTCGCCTGCATTCACGGCGAACAGCCCAACATAGTCAGGCGTGGGCGAGCCGTTCGGTGCTACATAGTCCGCAAGCGCCCGGTTCGGGCCGTGCGTGCGCGCCATCTGCTGACGCACGGTATGCAGCGTCGCAAGACGCTCACTTCGCGACTCGTCTGCGAACAGCTCTATGTCGTCGCCCACCGAGTGCGCCGGCCAGAACCCGATAACTGCACGGGCGCGCAGGCGCCCCTCGTCAATCAGCCTGTCGAGCATTGCCGTGGCGTCTGCATGCAGCTGACGCGCAGACTCGCCAACCACTTCGTCTTCCAGGATAGCGGGATAGTGGCCCGCCAGCTCCCACGCGCGGAAGAAGGGCGTCCAGTCTATTCGCGGTACGATGTCGCGCAGTGGCCAGTCCTCGAAGCTCCGCACTCCCAGGAATGATGGCCGCGGCGCCGGCTGCGAAAAGTCCAGCTTCGCCCTGTTCGCCCGGGCCTCCTCGATCGTTATGCGACGCGCGTTGTTGTCACGCGCCGCACGCTCCACGCGCAACGCCTCGTACTCGGCCTTGATGGACGCGGCGAAGTCGTCTCGCTGCTCCGCGCTCAGCACGGCAGAGGTGACTCCCACGGAGCGGGATGCGTCGAGCACATGCACCACCGGCGCACGGCTGTACCGCGGCTCGATGCGCAGAGCCGTGTGCAGCTTCGAAGTGGTGGCGCCGCCTATCAGGAGCGGCAGGTCGAAGTTCTCACGCTCCATCTCCGCCGCAACGTGCGCCATCTCGTCGAGCGACGGCGTGATGAGACCACTCAGGCCGATTGCGTCTACCTGTTCTCGTTTGGCGGTCTCCAGAATCGTTGCCGCAGGAACCATCACGCCAAGGTCCAGCACTTCAAAACCGTTGCACTGAAGTACTACGCCAACGATGTTCTTGCCGATGTCGTGTACGTCGCCCTTTACCGTGGCCAGCAACACCTTGCCTGCCTTGCGGGTTTCGGCACCCGGCTCCCTGGCGGCCTCGATGAACGGAATCAGGTGGGCAACCGCACGCTTCATCACGCGCGCACTTTTCACCACCTGCGGCAGGAACATTTTCCCCGAGCCGAACAGGTCGCCCACCACGTTCATGCCGTCCATGAGCGGGCCCTCGATCACCTGGATGGGGTGATCGTATCCGGGGCGGGCTTCCTCAACGTCATCCACGATGTGCTCGGAGATGCCCTGCACCAGCGCGTGCGTTATGCGCTCCCTCACGGGAAGGGCACGCCATGCCTGCTGCTCCTCTTCAGTAACCCGCTTGCCCTTCACCTTCTCCGCCATGTCGAGCAGCCGCTCGGTGGCATCGTCCCGCCTGGCGAGGATTACGTCTTCCACGCACTCCAGAAGGTCGGCCGGAACCTCGCTGTATGGTATCAGCTGTCCGGCATTTACGATGCCCATGTCGAGCCCGGCCGCAACTGCATGGTACAGGAAGGACGCATGCATGGCTTCGCGAACGCGATCGTTGCCCCTGAACGAGAACGACACGTTGCTGATTCCGCCGCTTGTGCTCACGTAAGGCAGTTCGGACTTGATCCTTCGCACTGCCTCGATGTAGGCCACCCCGTACCCGTCGTGTTCCGCGATGCCGGTGGCGATGGCGAACACGTTGGGATCGAGAATGATGTCTTCCGGAGGAAAGCCTGCCTGCTCCACGAGCAAATGGTATGCACGCCTGGAAATTTCCACCTTGCGCTCTACCGTTTCCGCCTGGCCATCCTCATCGAACGCCATCACGATCACGGCAGCGCCGTGCCGCCTCACGATCCGCGCCTGACGCAGGAACTCCTCCTCCCCTTCCTTCATGGATATGGAGTTCACCACCCCCTTGCCCTGCAGGCACTCCAGACCGGCCGAGAGTACCGACCAGCGGGAGGAATCCAGCATCACCGGCACACGAGAGATTGCCGGCTCACCGGCCAGCATGCGAAGAAACGTGACCATGGCCTTCTCCGAATCGAGCAGGCCTTCGTCCATGTTCACGTCTATGATCTGCGCACCGTTCTCCACCTGCTGCCGGGCAATCTCCAGCGCAGCTTCGTAGTCCCCGGCCATGATCAAGCGCGCAAACTTCCTCGAGCCGGTAACGTTGGTACGCTCGCCGACATTCACGAAGTTCGTCTCGGGCCCAACCTCCAGCGGTTCAAGTCCGCTCAGGCGCAGACGCCTGGGCGGCTCCACCAGCTTGCGCGGCGCTACGCCGTCAACCGCGTCGCGAATGGACGCGATGTGCGCAGGCGTGGTACCGCAGCAGCCACCCACGATGTTCACCAGTCCGTCGCGCGCAAACTCGCCCAGCAGTCGCGACGTGTAAGCGGGCGTTTCGTCGTAGCCTCCCAGCTCGTTCGGCAGACCCGCGTTAGGATGCGCTGACACGTGGCAATCACAAACCCTGCCCAGCGCCTGCACATACTGCCTGAGGTCCGCAGCCCCGAGCGCGCAGTTGAGCCCCACCACCAGCGGCTTCGCATGTGCAATGGAAATCCAGAACGCTTCGGTGGTCTGCCCGCTCAGCGTTCGGCCGCTCTTGTCGGTTATCGTTCCCGAGATCCACAGCGGCAACTTGTAGCCAGCGGCATCGAACGCTTCCTCCACCGCAACGATTGCAGCCTTGCAGTTGAGCGTGTCGAACACGGTCTCGATCAGCAGCAGGTCTGCACCGCCCTCCATCAGCCCCTCGGCAGCCTCACGATAGGCATCCACCAGTTCGCGGAACGTCACGTTGCGATAAGCTGCATCCTCCACGCGCGGTGAAAGCGACGCCGTGCGATTGGTCGGGCCCAGCACCCCTGCCACCCATCGTGGCCTGCCATCAGCCAGCGCTACCGCGTCTGCCCGCTCGCGCGCCAGGCGTGCACCCGCAACGTTCAACTCCCTCGCGATATCCTCCATGCGGTAGTCCGCCATGGCTATCCGGGTGGAGTTGAACGTGTTCGTCTCGATGATGTCCGCGCCGGCCGCCAGGTAGGCGTCGTGAATACCCGCAATGATCTTAGGCTGCGTAAGCGACAATAGATCATTGTTGCCGCGAAGGTCCACCGGGCTGCTTGCGAACCTGTCGCCGCGAAACGCCGCTTCATCCAGCGTGTGCTGCTGGATCATCGTTCCCATGGCTCCATCGAGCACGAGAATTCGCTCGGCAAGGCGTGACTTCAACCCTTCAATTCGCTCGGCGCGGGATCGTGCAGCAGTATCGGATGTAGGCACGATGTCAGTCGGTATGGGAATTCTGGTTGCGTTCAGCAATCTAAGGCTTTCCGGAGGGCAACCGACGCCGCCCTGCGAGGCTATATTTTCGGTCGCCGAGTCCCCGCCTTCAGCACCGTGAAATGACTGCCTCTCCAAGCCGCGACCATCTCCGCGAACGAATCCGCAACCCGGAGGAGCTCATCGTCTTTGACGGCGCGATGGGCACCATGCTTTATCAGCGCGGCGTGTTCATCAACCAGTGCTACGATGAGCTGAACCTCACGGCCCCGGACCTGGTTCGCTCGGTGCACGCGGATTATGCCCGGGCCGGCGTGGACGTGCTGGAAACGAACACCTTCGGCGCCAACCGTATGAAGCTCAGGCAGTACGGGCTGGAAGACCGGGTTGCGGCAATAAACGAAAGTGCCGTTCGGCTCGCGCGCGAAGCTGCCGAGTCTGCCGGCAGGCCCGAAGTACTCATTGCGGGCGCCGTTGGGCCGCTCGGCGTACGCCTCGAACCGTATGGTCCCACCAGCAGGGAGGAGGCGCGTGAGGCGTTCGCGGAACAGTGCGCCGCACTTGCTGAGGCTGGTGCAGATCTCTTTGTCTTCGAGACGTTCGGCGACGTTTCCGAGTTGGAGGAGGGCATCGCCGCGGCGCGTGAGGCGGCTCCCCATCTGCCCATAATCGCCCAGATGACCGTGGGCGTGGACGGCAGAACGGCATATGGAGCAGACCCCGCATCCATCGCGCGTGCGCTGGACGCCGCCGGTGCAGACGTCGTTGGCCTGAACTGCTCCGTGGGACCTCAGACCATGCTGGAGGCCATCGAGAAGATGGTCGGCGTTACCACCCGCAAGCTCAGCGCGCAGCCGAACGCCGGCCTGCCGCGCGAAGTTGCCGGCCGGCACATGTACATGGCCACGCCCGAGTACATGTCCACCTATGCCCGTCACCTGGTTCAGAGCGGAGTTCGGGTGGTTGGCGGGTGCTGCGGAACCACGCCGGAGCACCTGGGGGCCATGGTGGAGGCCCTTCGCTCCATCGTCCCGCGCCAGCGTCACGATCGCGCCCCTGCGACTGCGACTCGTTCCGGTGTCGCTCCCGGCGGCACCGCACTGGCGCCGGACGTTGCCGCTGTCCCGCTCGCCGCACGGTCACGCCTGGGCAGAAAGCTGGCGGATGGTGAGTTCGTGACGTCCGTGGAGATAGTTCCGCCGCGCGGTTCAGACGCCACCCGCCTGATCACGGACGCCAGGCGCCTTGCCGACGCGGGCGTTGACGCCGTGAACATACCGGATGGACCGCGCGCCCAGAGCCGGATGAGCGCCATTGCAGCGAGCGTCCTCCTGGAACAGCAGGCGGGCATCGAGGCAGTAACGCACTACTGCTGCCGCGACAGAAACCTGCTCGGCATGCTCAGCGACCTGCTCGGCGCGTCGGCACTCGGGCTGCGGAACATGCTGCTCATCACGGGCGACCCGCCCAAGATGGGCCCCTATCCCGATGCCACCGCGGTGTTCGACATAGACGCAATCGGTCTCACGAACCTGGTGAACAACCTGAATCACGGTCGGGACCCGGGCGGCAACTCCATTGGGGCGCCAACGCAGTTCGTGATCGGCGTGGGGGTGAATCCCGCGGCGCTGGACCTCGAGCACGAGCTGAAGCGCTTTGCATGGAAGGTGGAGGCTGGCGCCGAGTATGCGATTACGCAGCCGGTGTTCGATGCGGTTCAGCTGGAGAAGTTCCTGCGCATCACGAGCGATTTCCGAGTGCCTGTGATAGCCGGCATCTGGCCACTGGCGTCGTTGCGGAACGCGGAGTTCCTCGCGAACGAGGTGCCCGGGGTTTCGATACCGGAAGCCGTGCTCGCCCGAATGCGTGCGGCGCACGAGAAGTCCCGGGAGCACGCCACCGAGGAAGGACTGGCCATCGCGCGCGAATTGCTGGAGGGCGTGCGAGACCTGGTGCAGGGAGTTCAGGTGTCTGCACCATTCGGGAAGGTGGAACTGGCACTGAAGGTGTTTGCCTGAGTGCTGCTGAAGGTGTTCCCCTGAGTGTTGCAGCGGCACGTCCCGCGCGTTGGTTAGATTCCGGCTCCCCACGTGCTCGCTGTCGCGCGAGGGGATAATCGCTGCCACATTCCGGAATCTGACCACACTCTGACTGCATAATGTCGCACCTGCCTCTCACCACACTCACCGAAGACGAGATTCTCTTCCGTGATGCCGTAGCCGACTTTGCCAGGGCGGAGGTTGCCCCGCGCGTTCGCGCGATGGAGGACGCCGGCCAGCTCGATCCCGAGCTCATCCCCATGTTCTTCGACCTCGGCCTCATGGGCATCGAGGTACCCGAGGAACTGGGCGGTGCGGGCGGTTCGCTGATGATGGTGACGCTGGCAGTGGAAGCGCTCTCGCAGGTTGATGCATCGTCTGCGATTCTCGCGGACGTGCAGAACACGCTGGTGAACTACCCGATTCGCCGGTACGGCAGCGACGAGCAGAAGTCGCGCTACCTCACCCGCCTCACCAGTGACACGGTGGGCGCGTACGCTCTTTCCGAGCCGTCGTCCGGCTCAGATGCATTCGGGCTGGAAACGCGCGCGGAAAAGAAGGGCGACGAATGGATACTGAATGGTCGCAAGATGTGGATCACCAACGGCGCCGAGGCAGGGGTGTTCGTGGTGTTCGCCACCGTTGATCCCGCGGCAGGGTACAAGGGGATCACCGCTTTCATCGTCGAACGCGACTTTCCGGGCTTTTCGGTTGGCAAGAAGGAGCAGAAGCTGGGCATTCGCGCATCCAGTACCACCGAGCTTATACTCGACGGATGCAGGGTGCCTGACGCAAACGTGCTCGGCCCCGTGGGCCAGGGCTACAAGGTGGCGATCGAGACGCTCAACGAGGGACGCGTGGGAATCGGCGCGCAGATGATAGGAGTTGCAGCCGGTGCATTGAACGCCACGCGCGAATACCTGAAGGAGCGCAAGCAGTTCGGACAATCCCTTTCCGAGTTCCAGGGAATTCAGTTCCAGTTCGCGCAGGCCGCCACGGAGCTCGAAGCCGCACGCCTCATGGTGTACAACGCCGCACGAATGAAGGACGCGGGGCAGGACATCGCCCGTGAGGGCGCAATGGCCAAGCTCTTCGCCTCGCAGGTGACAGAGCGGGTTACCTCGCTGTGTGTGGAGCTGTTCGGCGGTTACGGCTACACCCGCGACTACCCGGTGGAAAAGTTCTATCGCGATGCGAAGATCGGCACCATCTACGAGGGCACGTCGAACATGCAGCTGCATACGATTGCCCGGAGCGAACTCCGATGACCTTCGCCGCGCCTGACGTTTACCCGGACATTACCCGCTGATGTGTGGTATAGCCGGATTCTGGCGCGGCAGGGGGCAGTTCGACGGGCAGGAGGTCATAGAGGCCATGACCTCCTGCATGCACCACCGCGGGCCAGACGATTCAGGCCGCTGGCTGGACAGCGATGCCGGAGTAGGGCTCGGACACCGCCGTCTCTCCATCATTGACGTTTCTCCGTTGGGACACCAGCCGATGGAGAGCGCAAGCGGACGCTACGTGGTGGTGTTCAATGGAGAGCTGTACAACTTTGCGACTGTCCGCGACGAGCTACGTGCGCTCGGCCATTCCTTCCGGGGCGGTTCGGACACCGAGGTGCTCCTTGCCGCAATCGAGCAGTGGGATGTGACGGAGGCGCTCACGCGCCTGCATGGCATGTTCGCAATCGGCTTGTGGGACCGCCGGGAACTTCGCCTGACGCTTGCCCGCGACCGGCTGGGTGAGAAGCCGCTCTACTACACCATGAACGGCGGCAGGCTGGCGTTCGGCTCCGAACTGAAGGCCCTGCGTCACTGCCCGGGTCCTGCGCTGGAGATCGATCGCGGGTCGCTCGCACTCTTCTTTCGCCACCACTACATACCCGCACCGCACACCATTTTCAGCGGCGTGCACAAGGTGATGCCCGGCACCGCGCTCACCGTCACGTTCAACGGCACCTTCCAGGTGCGCGAGAGCACATTCTGGAGCCTTGCTGACGTTGCGCGGAAGGGAGCGAAGAATCCATTCAGTGGTTCGCTGGCAGATGCCGCATCCGAGCTGGACGAGCTGCTCTGCAGCGTTGTGCGGGACGAGATGGTGTCCGACGTTCCGCTCGGCGCGTTCCTTTCCGGCGGAGTAGACTCGTCAACCATCGTTGGCGTCATGCAGCGTGTAGCCTCGCGTCCGGTACGCACGTTCACGATCGGTTTCACGGAGCCGGCGTATGACGAGTCGCCACACGCGGAGGCTGTTGCGAAACATCTGGGCACCAGCCATACCACGCTGATGATCACGCCGGCCGATGCACAGGCCGTGATCCCGCTGCTGCCCGCCATCTACGACGAGCCCTTTGCCGACTCCTCGCAGGTGCCGACGTACCTCGTGTCGCGCATGGCGAGCGAGCACGTGACGGTAAGTCTTTCCGGCGACGGCGGAGACGAACTGTTCGCGGGCTACTCCCGCTACCCGCAGTCGAGCGCAGTCTGGAGCAGACTGCAGGGTACGCCGGCGGCAATCCGGAGCCTGGCGGGGACAGCAATGTCCGCAGTGCCCGTTCCGCTGCTGGCAGGTGCGGGCAGGATGCTCGCGGGCGGTGACGATGGCGGGCTGGAAGCCAGGTGGACGCGGCGCGCTCGCCTGAACCAGGCACGAAGCGATATCGAGGTATTCCGCGAACTCGTTTCCATGTGGAACGACCCATCGAGCCTGCTCGGCCCGGTAACGGAGCCCGAGTATGCCTTTACCAGTCCGCCGGCCGTTGCTGCTTCGCTGGACCCCATTACGCGACTGTGCCTGATGGACGCGCTCACCTACCTGCCGGACGACATCATGGTAAAGGTGGATCGAGCGGCGATGGCTGTGAGCCTGGAGACACGTGCGCCATTTCTGCATCCCTCGATCGCGGAATTTGCGTTCCGCCTGCCGGTAGACCTGAAGTATCGTGATGGCCGCGGGAAGCTGGTGCTTCGTGAGGTGCTGGACCGCTACGTTCCGCGTGAGATGATCGAGCGCCCGAAGCAGGGTTTTGGAGTGCCGATCACGCACTGGCTTCGTGGAGAGCTTCGTGACTGGGCGGATGACTGCCTGGATCCGGATGCCATCCGCAGGCAGGGACATCTGCTGCCAGGCAAGGTGTCCGACCTGTGGCAGCGCCACAGATCCGGGCGTGAGGACCGATTCGTTGAGCTGTGGCCGGTGCTGATGTTCCAGAGCTGGCTCGCCCACTGGGGCGTGGAATGACGAAGCAAACTCGTGCGTTGCCGCTCCAGGGGCTATGATGGGGCGGGGATCTCCCCCTCCATTTCAAACTGGCCTGCCTTCTGATCCGGAAAAAATGCTCGCAGACCTTCGCCCTCGCTCTGCTGCAGAAATAGTTGACGTGAGCGTTCAGCTCTTTCGCCGGCACGCGAAACCGCTGCTCATCATCTCAGCGCTCATCACCATTCCCCAGTTGCTGCTGGGAATCGCGATGTCGTCAACGATGCCGCAGGTGGACGCAACGCTTCCGGAGGCCGAGCTCGCCGGCGCAATGACATGGGTGGCGCTGATCTCGTTCGTGTCTTTCGCGTGGCTCTGCGTGGGCTTCAGCGGGATTGTACTGTCGGCGTCTTCGGCATATCTCACGGACATACCTGCCGAGCCGGCACCTGCCCTGCGCGCAGGACTGGCGCGCACCTGGCGCCTGCTTATGGCCAACTTTCTTGGTTACCTGCGCGCACTTTTCGCGGCGCTGCTCGTGATGCTCGTCATCAGCATCCCGATGGCCTTCGGCGCTGCCCTGATTACCACCACGGGCCCGGTTGTCATCACCCTGGTAACCGCACTGCTGCTACTCGTGGCGACGTTCGTGTTCTGCTCCGAGCTGGGACGGGCAATGTTGATCACGCCACTGATCATGCTCGAAGATCGGGGCATATTCGATTCGCTGCGTCGTTCGCGCAGGCTCTCGTCCGGCTTCGTTATGCGCCTGGCGAGCCTTGTGTTCATCAGTATTGCCATCTATTTCGCCGTAATTGTAGGTGTACTGGCGCTTGGGCAGATGCTGCTCGGCAATGTTGTCTCGCAGGTGCTTTCCAGCCTGCTGTTCGTTCCGTTCTATCCTGCACTGGCCTGCCTGACAGTCGCGCTGTATTACGACCTGAAGGTCCGGAAGGAGGGGCTGGATCTGGAGCTGCTCACGGAGAGCGCTCCCCAAGTCCTCGCCTGACGTCTGTTGCAGACTTCGCTGCCGGTACCCTGCAGTTTGCGCTGTCCTTCGCCACCTCACCCCTTCTCGCGGTGAATGTCTTTTCGTCAGGCCCCGTTTTCGGCGTTCCTGTCGATACCATTCCGGCAACGGTCGTAAGGGACACACTCGCCACCATCATTGGCAGTGGTGACTACGCACGCGGTGTAGGCGAAACGCTGCTTTCCCGGCTCCTGGGGCGGCTCGAGAGCATGTGGGATGCGTTCATCAGGATGGGTGGGGAGTCGCCCGCCATAAGGTGGCTGTCCATTGGCTTCCTGGCGCTTCTGGTGCTTTCGGTGATCGCACGCGTTGTGTGGCTCTGGGTGCAGGAACGCCGCGCAATCGCGCTCCTGGAGCGCACGACCGGTGCACGACTGGCAGACGGCGAAGATCCACTGGCAGCGGCGCGCCGCGCGGCGGAGAATGGCGACCATACGGTGGCGTCGCACCTGCTCTACCGCGCACTGCTGATGCGCATCTCGGCCAGCGAGAAGGTTCGCCTGCACCCCGCCAAGACCGCTGGGGACTATGCCCGGGAATTGCGCTCGCGCAATTCGGCTGCAGCCGTTCCATTCCGGCAGTTCGCACGGGCGTACGAGCGTGCCGTGTACGGTATTCCGGTGGTTGACGCCGCTACCTGGCACGAGCTTCACGACATGGCGGAGCCGTTGCTTGCCTGACGTGCACACCCCTCCGGAGCGCGGCGAGACGCCGCAGCAGAAGACGCTCGGCCAGCGCCTCACGAGCCCGCGCATGGTACTCGCGGCGCTCGCCGTCACCCTTTTGCTGGCCCTGCTGCTCACGCCCGAGCCGCAGGACGGGCTCATGACGACCCTCGATTCCCGCAGGACCGATGCTCGCGGAGCAAAGGCGCTCCACGATCTCGCGGATGGCCTGGGCTGGCCGGTCTCCCGAAATTCGAAGGCGCTTGCAACGCCACTCGACAGCAATGCGGTTTACCTGATCCTGGAACCGGAAAAGCAACTCTCCGCAGCCGAAATCCACGCTGTTCTGAACGCGGTCGAGCGCGGTGCCGGTCTCGTGGTAGCCGAGCTGCGCAGGGAGTTCTCGGACTCCCTGTGGAGACGCATCGGGGTGGAAAGCAGCTACTCGTATGGGAACCTGACCACCGGCTACCGAACGGAGGAGCAGAGCTGCCCCGCCTCGCTCCAGCAACGGGGCACCTTGTCCTTTTCGGAGGATCACATCAGCAGCTTCGGCCTCACACTGGAAAGTGGTACGAATGCGGACATCGTGCTCGCGACGATAGATCGGAATGCCTCGGTTCTGCGGATGGAGCAAGCGGCTGTACGAGAGAGGGCGCAGGGAGACAGCACTGCTGCCGACAGCCTCATGCGTGAGGCAGCCCGCAGTTCCGAAAGCGGCGGCGAGCGCGCCGAGCAGCCCGCAGTGGCGGGGTTCTCCCTGGGCAAGGGACGCGTCATGTACTTCGCGGACGGCGACCTGCTGCGAAATGACGTTCTCAGATACTGCCCCTGGGGCGCGGACGTCCTTGCCGTGCGCTCGCTGGAGTGGGTGTCCCGCGATGAGCGGCCCCGGCTCGTGTTCGACGAATCGCACCGCAACGAACGGGTAGCAATGTGGTACATTCGCCTGGCAGGCCTGATTGCGAGGTCTGCCGACGGCCGCGTTGCCGGAACCCTGGCGCTGGCTGCCATTGCGCTGATTCTGTCCCTGGCGCGTCGCCCGCTGCCTGTTACATCCAGCCGAAAGCTGGAACGACGCTCGCCGCTGGAGCATGTTGATGCGCTCGCCCGCGCGTACGCGCAGGCCGGCGCAACGAAAACGGCAGCGCGCAGGTTGGTGCGGGGGCTTCGGCGGCGCCACTCTTCCCTCGTCAGGCATGGCGATGACGAGGAATTCCTGCAACGGATCGCCGAACGTCATCCCGCACTCTCCGAACACATTTCCGTGCTCCGGCAGGCATGCACGCAGCGCATTCCCTCCGGTCAACTTGACAGGCTCCTCGAGGCAGTTGATGCCGTGGACGACACCATAACGAGAAAGTGACCATACCTCCCTCTTCCATACCGCCTTCTTCACCGCCCTCGTCGTCGGAGCAACTTTTGCCGCAGGCGCATGAGTCCAGCGAGCTAAACGCCGAGGCGATCGCGAGCGCTCTCGAGCGCGTTCACGAGGCTGTAGCCACGCGCGTCATCGGCCAGCGGGAAGTGGTGTCCCAGTCCCTCATCGCCGTCCTGGCCCGGGGCCACGTTCTGCTCGAGGGGGTACCCGGTGTGGCCAAGACGCTCCTGGTACGCGCCCTCTCCGGTGCACTCGGCGCGCGTTTCGGCCGAATTCAGTTCACCCCGGATCTCGTACCATCCGACGTAACGGGAGTGAGTGTGTTCCGTGAAGCCGAACGGCGCTTCGAGTTCGTACCAGGCCCGGTATTCACTGACCTGCTCCTCGCAGACGAGATCAACCGCGCGCCCGCCAAAACGCAGTCGGCGCTGCTGGAAGCGATGCAGGAACGTCAGGTAACCGTGGATGGACAGGCGAGGCCACTCGGCCCGCTGTTCACCGTATTCGCCACGCAGAATCCAGTGGAATACGAAGGCACCTACCCGCTTCCAGAAGCCCAGCTGGACAGGTTCCTGCTCAAGGTGCGCGTTCCCTACCCCGCAAGGGAGAGCGAGGTCGCCATCCTGGACAGGTACGCCGAGGGATTCGATCCGGAGAAGCCCGGCGGTGCCACGCCTGACGCGGTGCTGGCTGACAATGAGCTGGAGCAGCTGCGCTCGGCCGTGGAGAAGGTTCGCGTGTCGCCAGACGTAAGGCGCTACGTGGCAGACGTTGTGCGTGCAACGCGCGACTATGAAGGCTTTACGCTGGGTGCGTCTCCGCGCGCGACGGTAGCGCTGTTCCGCGCGGCGCGTGCGGCTGCACTGCTCGAGGCACGCGACTTCGTTACGCCGGACGACGTGAAGTCCCTGGTGCCCGCCGTGCTTCGCCACCGGGTGATGGTTGCACCGGAACTGGAGGTTGAAGGACGCACGGCAGACGA
This sequence comes from Gemmatimonadales bacterium, assembly GCA_035306065.1. Classification (GTDB taxonomy): domain Bacteria; phylum Gemmatimonadota; class Gemmatimonadetes; order Gemmatimonadales; family Gemmatimonadaceae; genus JBBQHX01. The sequence goes on from DATGOL010000116.1 coordinate 13,621, forward strand.
CGTGCTCGAGGACGTGCTGCTGCGGGTGAAGGTGCCCGAGTGAGCACCGCAGGGTACGCGATATTGAGGGTTCGCCGTGTTGCGCCTGCAGGCGATCGCTACAGATAGATGCGTATCGCAATACTGATCGCACTGGTTGCACCCTTCTGGCTCTGGAGGGCAGGCGACTACGGCATCGTGCCCGGTGCGGTAGCATTGTTCGTGGCAGCTGCCCTGATTCTTTCGGACCTGGCGTTCGCGGTTCACCCATCCATGCTGTCTGTCGAACGAGCGCTGCCGGACAGGCTTCCGTTGGGCGAGACCGCTGAGGGTGAGTGGATCGTTAGGTCACGCAGCACGCGGCCGCTGCGAGTGGAGTTGTTCGACCAGTGGCCGCCTGCGCTGGAGCGCACCGGAGAGCGCGGCGAGACGCTTCCGCCACGCAACCTGCGCAAGGCACCTCGTCCGCATGCCGTACTGCAGCTGAGTGCCGCGGGAGAGGCAACGGATCGGTTCCGACTGGTCCCTCGTGAGCGCGGAACTCACAAGTTCGGGATGATCGCCCTGCGGGTTGCCGGCCCGCTGGGTCTAGTGAGACGGACCGCGAGGTTCGAGGCACCGCACGAGGTGCTGGTAACGCCGTCGCTTGCGGGCGTGAGGCACTACCGCCTCCTTGCCCTGCACCACCGGTTGCGCGAGGCAGGCGTGCGGGCAGTGCGCAGGCGCGGTGAGGGCACCAGCTTCTCGTCGCTGCGTGACTACGTGCCCGGAGACGACCCGCGACGCATCGACTGGAAGGCCACGGCTCGCAGGTCTCGCCTCACCACTCGCGAGCAGGATGTGGAGCAGGGCCAGACCATAATCATCGCGGTGGACGCGGGGCGCCGTATGCTGCAGATGGCCGGCGACCGTCCGCGGTTCGAGCATGCACTGAATTCCGCGCTCGTGCTGGCTGACGTAGCCGCTCAGTCGGGCGACCGCGTGGGACTGCTCGTATTCGATGACATGGTACGCGCATGGGTGTCACCCGCGCGCGGGGCTGCGGCGCTCGAGCGCATTCGTGAGGCGCTCATCCCGATCAGGAGCTCGATGTCCGAGCCGGACTATGCGGCTGCAATCCGAACGCTCACCGCTCGTCATCGCAAGCGTGCGCTCGTGGTGCTGTTCACGGATATCGTGGACCCGAGGTCAGCCCAGGCCCTGGTTGGACACCTGACGCGCGGGGGTGCTCGTCACCTGCCGCTGATCGTTGCACTTCGCGACGACGCGATGGTGAACGTGGCTACCGGCAGCGTGAGGCTGGCGGAAGCGGCGGTCGGTACCTCTGGCGCTTCAGGTGACTGGGGTAGCGCTCCTGAAGCGTTCGAGCGGGCGGCTGCCGAGGAACTGCTGCTTGCTCGTGAGGAGGCGCTCGTGCGTATGCGCCGTTCAGGTGCGAGCGTAGTGGATGTGTCGCCGCAGACGATGGCGGGAGCCGTGGTGAACCGGTACCTGGAGTTGAAGCGGCGGGGCAAGCTGTAGGTACCCGGTGTAGTCCCGTACCAGTTCGGCGGCTGGCTTTACCTGCTGCGCTCCTCACGCAGTGCTCGCCGGCCGCTCGCGAGCCACGCCACCAGGCCGATCGCGGTAAGGGCAGATACGCTGTACTTGGCCGCGTCAGGCCACTGGTTGGGAGAGATCGTTCCCTCGATGATGCCGGCAACGATCAGTATTGCCGTAACGGCGCCGATCAGCACGATTGCCCGTCTTCCGTTGTCGACCATGGCATCCGCGCGCGTGCGTGAACCGGGAATCAGGATTGCGGCTGCGAGGAGCAGTCCGCCGCCTCCGGCAAGGCAAATTGCGAACAGTTCGAGAACGCCGTGCGCAGCAATGAAGCCCATGATCTGCCTCGCGATGCCATGCTTGCTGTAGTACCCCAGCACCGCACCGATACTCACACCGTTGAACATCATGCTGGCCACTGTGGGGATTCCGGCGAGGACTCCACCGGCGAAGGCCACGTACCCAACCTGCACGTTGTTCGTCGTTATGCCGCTGGCAAGCACGGGTCCGCGAGCACGTGCCTCACGCTCCGGCAGGTAGGCTCGCCCTTCCAGGGGACGGTCCAGCGCCTCCTCCACGCGCTGGCGCATGCCGTCACTTATGAGCGAGGCCCACCCGGTTGGCTCCTCGGCCTTTACGCGCGCGAACGCAACCGCCATCGGCCCGAACAGCAGCAGCGCCGCCAGGGCGATCGGGCGCCAGGAACGCCACACCTCAGCCGGAGCGGTGGTAAACAGGAAGCGCAGAATCTCGTGCAGCGGCAGTGCGCGTCTGCGGTACAGCAGGTTGTGGCCGGCGGCAACGAGGCGGCCGAGATAGTACATCTCGTCTGGCGTGCGTCCGCGTGAGGCAGTGCGCATGCGTGCCAGGTCCGCGCTCACGTCACGGTACTCCGCCACGAAGTCGGACAGGTCTTCCTCAGGAATGGACGAGAGCCCGCCGCGTGCCTGGATTGTCTGCAGCCTGGCACCGAACCTCTGCCAGCGCTGCATGCCGCCGGCCACGATAGCACGCTCCTCGCGCCCGGGTGCCGCGTCTACCGATACGGCGGCTCCCGACGAGCGTGCCTGCCGTTCTCGCGCCAGGATCCTGAGCAGGTCCGGCTCCACCATCACGGTCTCGTTGGGTAGCACGGCGCGCACTCGCGCCATGAGACTCGCTGCCAGCGCGATACGTCGCCCGGCCTCGAGCTCCGGTGCCCGGGCCACGAACCGCTCGAGCAGGGCGGTCAGATCGTCAGGCAGCTGAGGGAGTATTACCGGGCCGCCGCCATTTTCGGCCCTCGCATTGACACCCGCGCGCACTGCTGCAGCCGCGCCGCCGGCCTCACCCGTAAGGGCGTCTGTATCGGCAGTCGCGCCCGGCACCGCTCCCGGGATATCAGTCGCGTCAACATCTACCACCCGCTCCGACACACGGATCGCACGCTCCTGCACGACGATCGTTCCCGCCGCAAAATCGCCCAGTCGCTTCCCACTTCGCGAGAACACCACACTCGCCATTCCAAAGAAGTAGAAAACCAGAGGCTGCTGATCCACTATACGCACCAGGTTGCGTACTGCAGATGCACCGAAGTCCACTGCGAACCCGCCATCCCTCACTACCCGCAGGCGCATGCGTCGCTTGCCGGGCGTCTGCCCGTCTGCAAGGGCCTCGAACAGCACGTAGTAGCCCCACTGCAGCAGGAACTGGCCGAGTAGACCCAGCGAGGTAAGCCACGGAGCGCGCAGCGCATCCGAAGTGCTGCCGAACTCGCGCGCTGCCCACGACAACATCGCGCCGAACAGCAACCAGGCAACGATGATGATGGCAGTGTCTATGATTGCCGCTGCGGCGCGTGAACCCACACCGGCCACGGTGTAGGTAAGAACAACCTGCTCGGGCGTTTCGACTTCGAGCGTCTGGTCCAGGGTACGCGACATGTGCGCAAACTGCAGCACTCCACATGAATAGGGAACCGGCCTCACCAGTAGGGGTCTCACCTTTGCTGCAGCTACGCTACGTCCCGCATGCTTGCCGATCCGTTAGAGTGCACAGGCGCGAGTCTGACCCGCACGTATGGACAGGGAAACATTTGATGGTGGCCTGTGTCGCCTTGCAGCTGCCCGGGTCCGCTGCCAGATCACCGAGAGGGAGCACCACCCAAGAGAGGATCATGATTCCGATATCCCCCAGAACTTCTCCGGCCGGGCGCTGCAGTCGCGCGCTGCGGGTTCATGTCATGGCCGCCCTGCTCACGGCGCTGGCGCTCCCGGCATCGCTTGATGCCCAGATTCCGCAGGAGGAATACGCCACCCGCCGCGCCTCGCTCGCGCGGATGATGTCTGGCGACGGAGTGATCCTGGTGCGCGGTGCGACAGCTCCTGCGCAAGACTACATGGAGTTCAGCCAGTCTCCTCCGCTCAACTATCTCGCCGGCATTCAGGAGCCGGACGCGTCGCTCCTGATCGTGAAACGGGGCTCAACGGTCAACGAGATCCTCTTCGTGCGCGAGCGGAATCCCGATCGCGAAATCTGGGAGGGGAAATTCCTCGGTACGAAGGGCGCGTCAGCACTCACCGGCATGGAGGCGCGGCCGCGCGAGGCACTCAACGGAGTGCTGGACTCCCTGCTTCAGCGGGGCGGCACACTCTTCACAACGAGCACGGCAGACATGGCCGGCTTCCCGGGTTCGTCCGGCAGGGAGTGGACACCGCCTGAGGGAACCCGCGCGCAACCCATGATCGCCGAACTGCAGCGGCTGCGCGGAACCAAGTCGGCTGCCGAGCTGCAACTCATTCGCCGTGCAGTTGATATCACCGTGGAAGCGCACAACGAAGCCAGGCGCATTGTCGCTCCCGATCGGTACGAGTATGAGGTGGAAGCGATCATCGAGTACACCTTTCGAAGGAATGGCGCCGAGCGTCCGGCATTCGCGTCCATCGTTGGGTCCGGCCCGAATTCCACGTCGCTGCACTACAACCAGAACGATCGCCAGATGAAGGCGGGCGAAACGATCGTCATAGATATCGGTGCCAACTTTCACGGCTACTCGGCAGACATTACCCGCACGCTCCCGGTAAGCGGAAAGTTCACGCCGGAGCAGAGCCTGATCTATCAGACGGTGCGCAATGCCCAGGCTGCCGCTGAGGCTGAGGCGAGACCGGGGGTGTCCTACACGAAACTGATGGCGGCTGCGGAGAGTGAGCTGGCTGCGGGCCTGGCCCGGGCGGGGCTGATCGATTCGGCGAATGCCACCTACGACTGCAACCGTCCCGGCGGCTGTCCTCAGTTCCGGCTGTACTACATGCACGGCCTTGGGCACGGCATCGGCCTGCAGGTGCACGACCCCGACCAGTTTCAGTTCGGAACGATCGGCGTGAACAGCGTGTTTACGATCGAACCCGGCATCTACGTGCGCGAAGACGTTCTGGACCACCTGCCCGACACGCCTGGCAATCGCGCCCTCAGGGCTCGGCTGGCACCGGCAGTGGCGAAGTATGCGAACATAGGTGTGCGCATCGAGGACGATTACATAGTGGGCGAGAATGGTGCGGAGTGGATCAGCCGGGTGCCCAGGGAGCTGAGCGAGGTGGGGGGATGAGGGTTTGAAGCAGGCATTGGAGGCAGGACTCAGCTTTCCGGCATACGGTGCTGGGACCTGTTTCTGGCTCCCATGTCGTCGCTGTCCTGCACCAGGTGCGGCATGTACACAACAGCGGTAACAACTGCGCCAAAAGGTAACAAGTAGCGCAAACTATTACTCACCAAGCGGTTACGGTTGGGCATGGGAGGCGGCCCCCCCTTTGCCCTAGCATCGGGTCAGCAGCACCTAGTGAAGCAGGTCTCATCACCAGGAACAGCACCCGATGCTTCCAACTCCGAATCCCGCTGTACTCTTCCAGCCCGTTGCCGAGGGCGCCATTCTGCTCCATACCGAGCAGGAGATCTACTTCGGACTCAATGAGGTAGGCGCCCTCGTGTGGCAGCTGCTGCCGCCACACAGCAAAGATCTCTCCGAGGTGCTGCACAGCCTTGGTCAGCGCTACCCGGAAGTGGACATCCGCGACATCGAGTTAGACGTCAGCGGCCTGCTCGAGGAACTGGCCGGCAGCGGCCTCGTAGTACCCGCGGAGTGATGGTGAGGGCGCTGCGGATACTCAGGCGCGCGGCTCGCCTCACGCCTCGTGAGGTGCGACTGCTCGTGGAAGCTCAGTACACCCTGCTCGCGTGCCAGGTTGCGCGCTGGCAGCGGCCACCAGGCCAGCTTCTGAAGGTGGCGAACGAGCCTGACGCGTCGGTATCGGTACCCGAGACGAACTTCAGCGCCGCCGCGGAGGTTGAATGGGCACTCTCCCGTGCAGCGCAGTACGGCGCCGTAAGGCCGGCCTGCCTGGTAAGGTCGCTCGCCCTGCAGCGCATGCTGCGCCGGCACGGCACCCACGCGAGCGAGCTGCGCCTGGGCTTCAGGATGTCCAATGGCAACCTGGAAGCGCATGCGTGGGTGGAGCTGAACGACATGGTGATCGGTGACAGCCGTGCCCATGTCAGCACCTTCACGCCTGCCACCGGCCGTCGCCTGGTGGAACAGTGAGCGCCATTCTTGGCGTGTTCAGCAGCGCGCGCACCATCAGCGACGCAGAAGCGCGACGCATGCTCGGCGCCATGGATTCACGTGGTGCAGAACGCACGGAAATCTGGCGCGATGACCACTGCGTGCTCGCCGTAAGCAGATACGAATGGGAATTGGCAAGCCAGTTCTCGGGCCCCGTGCTCATTGCGAGTGACGATCGGTATGTCGTGGCTGCAGACGCTTCAGTGTACTATCGAAGGGAACTCGTCGAGGCACTTGCGAGGGATGGCATTGGCGGAAGGCAGGACTCTGCTGCATACCTGATTCTGGCTGCATGGCGTGCCTGGGGTGAAGAGTGCGCCAACCGGCTGGATGGTGACTTTGCGTTCATTGTCTGGGATCGCCGCGAGCGTCAGGCGGTGTGCGTGCGTGACTTCGGGGGCAAGCGACCGCTCCACTACGCTACGCCGGGCGGCGAGCTCGTGGTGGCGTCCACGATTGGGGGTGTGCTCGCGCATCCGCGGTGTCCAGCGGAGATCAACTTGCGCTGCATCGCGGGAACCATCTCGGGCATGCACTTCTCGGCCGGTCCGGAAACGGCGTACGAGGCCATCCGGGTACTGCCTCACGCCCACATGCTCGCCTGGACACCGAGCCGTATCAGCGTGGCGGTTCCCTACTGGGAAGTGCCGGTAGGCCAGCAGGAAAGCCCGCTGCCGTTCGAGGACGCAGCAGACCACCTGCGGGAGCTCCTGCGCGTGGCCTCACGCGAGCGCATGGATTCCAACGGAATCAACAGTGTCTGGATGAGCGGCGGGTGGGATTCCACCGCAGTGTTTGGTGCCGCGCAGCTCGCGGCCGGAACCGAAGGCTTTCAGCACCGCGCGCTGCCGGTGTCCATCAGCTACCCGGAAGGCGATCCCGGTCGTGAAGACGAGTGGATCCAGAGTGTTGCCGATCAGTGGAACACACCGGTGGAGTGGATTGACATAGCGGACATCCCGTTCCTGGAGAACGAGGAGCATCGTGCTGCCGAACGGGACGAGCCGTATGCGCACCTGTACGCGAACTGGAACATGGCCCTTGCGCGCGGTTCGCGTGCCGTGGGTTCGCGCATTGCGCTGGACGGCAACGGCGGCGATCAGCTGTTCCAGAACTCGGATGTGCTGCTCGCGGACCTGTTCAGGCGGGGCCACTGGCTGACGCTGGCGCGCGAGTGGCCTGCCAGGCAGCGCGGCGGTGCACGCGAGTTTTTCTCGAGCGTGATCAAGCCGAACATGGGCCCACGCGCCCGGGCGGCAGCATCGCGGCTGCGCGGCGGGCAGCCGTTGCGCGACTACATGGAGCGTCCGCTTCCGGAGTGGCTCTCGGCTTCAGCGGCAAACGCCTACTCGCTCGTGCAGCACGATCGCCGGTTTCTCGCCCGCGCTCTTCCCGTTTCGCTGGGCGAGCGGGAGATCGACTGGCAGTTCCGGAGCCTGTTCATATCGCGCGCGTTCGGTCTCCTTACCGGCTTCGCACTATCGCAGGGCGTGGAGCTTCGATCACCGCTGAGCGATCGCCGCGTGATAGAGTTCGCACTCTCCCGTCCCTGGCAGGAACGCTCGTCAGGCGCCGAAACGAAGTTGCTGCTTCGGAGATCCATGAAGGGGCTGCTTCCCGATGAAGTTCTGGCTCCCCGCACATGCCGCACGGGCATCACGTCCGGCTACTCGCACACTGGGATGTGCAACCACTTCCCCGCGCTGCTTGCGCGAACCATGGAGCAGCCGCTGCTGCTGGAAGAATACGGGATAATTGACGGGCGGCGCCTGACGGCGGCGTGCGAGCGGTATCCCCGCACCGGAAATGCATTCACGCGAGTCAATATGTACTACACGCTGCAGGCGGAGTTGTGGTTGCGAGCTCATGTGGCCGGTGCTGAGCCTCACGGCTTGCACGCTCCCGCCGCAGTTGCCACACAGCAATTGGTTTGAGTTCTTCCCCGTGGACCACTTCCACGGGCTGTGCGGGCCAGCTGCCCGAATCGTTACTTCAGGAGAGAGACATGTACGAATCACCCAGGCTGGAGCGCTTCGGCTCCATGCGCGAGCTCACTCTGCTCGGTTTAGGTCCGGATTGCGACGGTGGCATCTTCGGCATCGCAAACGGCGCCTGGATCGGCTGCAAGGACAACTCCGGCGGCAACGATCGTTCCTGACGCCACACTGGCCAGGGGGTGAGCCGGAAATTCATCCCCTGTGCCGGCGCCGGCCTGCGATGCGTCCCGTGGGTACACGCCTCGCAGGCCGCCAGCGCCACCCCATCATTCCACCCGTCCATCGTTCGCATACACATGTTCTTCTACCGGCTGTTCGGCAACGTGCTTCGTTCCGACGTGGACATGCCAGAGCTGCTCCAGGTGCCTTCGCAGGTACCGTGGTGGACGCTGTGCAGCCTCACGACGCCTGCACCGGAGCGCACCGGGGAGCAGCTCGGGGAAGACATTGTCACGGGTGATACTCGCGTTCGCATGTACCGGCACAACGGCGGATTTCGTCTGGACTTCGATGACACCGGATGCTTCGTAATATCGGCAGACGGTCGCCATGTGGACTGGTACCGCAATCCCGGCGTGAACCTCAAGGCAGCTCGTACTGACCTCACGAGTCGTGTGCTTGCTGCTGCACTTCATCTTTCGGGATCGCTCAGCCTCCACGCGAGCGCAGTGGACCTCGGCAGCTCCGCGGTAGGCTTCATCGCTCCCAAGCGCCACGGGAAGTCCACGCTCGCGCTGGCACTCGTTAAGTCGGGTGCCCGACTGCTTACGGACGACACACTTCCGGTAACACTCGGGGACTCCGTTCTGGCGGGGCCGGGACTGCATGCCACACGACTGTGGGATGACTCCGCAGATCGGGTTGCGATCGGCACTGCGCACCCCGCGCCGAATGGCGAGAAGCGTCTCTACTCGGCCCTTCCCGAGGAACTTGTGACGCACGAGCCGGCGCCGCTGTCAGCACTCTACATCCTCGCCCCCACGCTCGAACCCAGGGATGGCCAGCCGGTCTGGCGCACACGCCTCTCTACCATGGAATCCGCCCTGCTCCTTATTGCGCATACGAAGCTCGCTCCACTCCTGCGTGGATCGGAGGCGAGGGTGGTATTCGCTGCGGCTGCCGGGATGGCGGAGCTACTTCCGGTGTACCGGCTGAATGTGGTGCGCGACCTGGACAGGCTTCCCGAGGTGGTGGACACGATTCGCACGTGGGAGAAGGCCGCATCCCGCGGCTCGAGAGCGGTTGCATGACCATTGCCCTGGCAGTGCCCTCGCTCCTTTCCACACCCGCTTTCGTGGCAGGCGAACCGGTTGTTCGCGTGGAACGTCTGTCCAAGGCCTTCGCTCCGCGCAGAGACTGGAAGGACCTCCTCACGAAGCCATTTTCGCGTCCCGCTCCAGTTACGGTTACGGACAACGTGAGCTTCAGCGTGCAACGTGGGGAGTTCTTCGGGCTTCTCGGAGCAAACGGTGCAGGCAAGACAACGATTTTCAGGATGCTCGCGGCCCGGTTGCTACCGGACAGTGGTACCGCAACGATTGACGGATGCGACATTGTGCGTGATCCGCGCGGAGTGCGCACCCGCCTCACGCCGGTGGTTACCGACGAGCGCAGCCTCTACTGGCGCCTGACGGCTCACGACAACATGCAGCTGTTCGCGTCACTCTACGGCGTACGCGGAGCCGACACTGCACCCCGAATCGCCCAGCTGCTGAATGCAGTGGAGCTGGCCGACACGGGCAACAAGATGGTGGGCACATTTTCTTCAGGAATGAAGCAGCGGCTGCTGATTGCCCGCGCACTACTGGGCAACCCGAAGGTGCTGCTGCTCGATGAGCCAACTCGCAGTCTCGACCCCATTTCGGCCCGGCGCTTCCGGCAGTTCCTGCGGGAGGAACTGGTGGCGAAGCAAGGTTGCACAGTGCTGCTGGCGACGCACAGCGCAGAGGAGGCATTCGACCTGTGTGACCGGGTGGCAATTCTGGACCATGGAAGGGTTCTGGCAACCGGGCCGGTGTCCCGGTTAATGGACCAGGTGCGTGATGACAGGTATCACGTGGCAGTCCGGGAACATCAGGCTGCTGCTGCACGACAACTGCTTGCCATCTGTGACTCCGAAGTGTGCCTGCTGCCGGAGATTCATACGGAAGGCTGGGTGCGCTTCGATCTTCGAATCCCTGGCGGACCGGACGGAGCCTCCGAACTGCTTGCCAGCCTAACGCGTGCCGGAGTGCTGGTGTCTCACTTCCAGCGGCTCGATCTCACCCTGGCAGACCTTATCGAGCGCGTTGTGGAACAGCGTACGGAGGCCAAAGATGCATAGTGCATTCGCGCTCGTGCGTGCCAGCTGGCGCTCCGCGAGCAGCTACAGGCTGCGACTCATCCTTTCGTTCGGCGCGCTCCTGGTTTCGGTTGTGCCGCTGTACTTCATTGCGGGCGCTCTCCAGCAGACCATGGCTGCTTCAATCGAGGCCGAGGGCGGGCAGTACTTCGGCTTCCTGATCGTAGGCTCCATAGCGTTCATGCTCGTGAGCTACGCGGTATCTGCACTCGGCTCGGAGATAGGCTCGGGGATTAACACCGGCGTACTCGATGCACTACTCGGCACGCCCGCCAGCATGCCGAGCGTACTTGGCGGGCTTATTGGCTATGGAATACTGTGGACCGGCGCACGCGGGCTTGTGCTTCTGCTCGGTGCGTGGTTTCTGGGCGCGAATCTCCATTGGGAGCAGGCCTTCAGTGCGCTGCTGATCGTGATGCTCATTGTCGCGGCCTACCTGCCGATCGGGATGATTGCCGCTGCGTGCGTTGTCGCATTCCGTACTCCGGGCCCTCTTCCGCAGCTCGTGGCCGCAGGCTCGGCGCTGCTCGGTGGTGTGTACTACCCCACGTCGGTTATTCCATCGTGGATCGAGGGTCTCGCCAACCTGGTGCCGCTCAGCTATGGCCTGCGTGCGCTTCGCGGCACCCTGCTGGATGGTCAGCCGCTGAGTGCAGTAATGCAGGACACCGGGATTCTTGCACTGATGGCTCTCGTGCTCGCCATGGTGGGCACTGCCTCACTGCTGGCCGCTTTCCACCATGCGCGCCGCACCGGCACGCTGGCTCACTACTAGCAGGTGCGTGACAGGGCCGTGCTGAACTCTCAATTGCTCTGCCCCGAGGCACGGGTACTTCTGCTGCTCGTGCAGCCCGCGCGATTCACGGATGACTTCCGGGTTCTTTTGAGTCATCCGGATTTCGACTGGAATCGCCTGGTATTCCTGGCCCAGAAGGAGAAGGCAATTTCCGCGCTCTGGCAGGCATTGCGTGTGCTGCCTGACGGGCTCGTTCCGGCGGAGCGCAGCGACCAGCTTTCGAAGCTCGCGTCGGTCACTGACTTTCGCATGTTGCACCTTCAACGCCTGCTTGCGGGGGCGCTGGACACGCTTCGAGATAGCGGCACCCGTGCAATGCTGCTGAAGGGTGCGGGGCTGGCGCTCACGTCGTACGGCTCCTTCAGGGCCAGGCCAATGTATGACGTGGATGTGCTCGTGAGGCAGGACGAATGCACGAGCGCCTGGCAGGCGCTGCGCTCCGCCGGCTGGCTGCACGACGAGAAGGCATGCCCGATGGAAAGGTACGATGCGCACCATCACCTCCCTCCACTGGATGACCCGAACCGCACCGGCCTTTCACTGGAGCTCCACGGCTCGCCCTGTGATGCTGCAGTCGGCCTCACGACACACGACATGTGGGAGAAGGCCCGCCGGGTGGATGTGGACGGACGCGAGGCCTGGGTACCCTGCGAGGCTCACCAGCTGATTCACCTCTGCATACATTTCGCCTGGTCTCACGCGCTAGGCTCCGCCGGGTGGCGCACCTTCCGCGATGCGCAGCAGATAATCGGCAGCGACAGCTTCAACTGGAACGAGCTGCTCCGGGTCGTATCCACCACACGTGCAGGAACCAGCGTGTACTGGACGCTCCGGCTTGCTCGCACCCTGGCCCAGGTCTCGGTTCCGGCACATGTGCTCGAGGCGCTGGTGCCGCCTCGTCCGGAATCGGTGCTCTCGGTGCTGGAGCGCCACTACACGAGCAACCTTTTTCGCTTCAACCCCGCGGCGTGTCCGTCAGCGGCGCTGGACAAAAGGCTCTGGAGCGCCGGGATGGCGCCGCGCTGGTCAGGACACGGCGATGCCCGCCCCTGGACTCGCGACGACGAAATCATGGAGCGTGAGGCAACGCGCATGACCGTCGCCGAGCGACTCCAGCGGCAGGCACTCGGTGTTCGCTGGTGGCTGCGCTACTGCAGCGGACTGATGGGTGTAGGCAGGATAGCGTAAACTCGTGACAGCCGGCGTCTGACGGCCGCCAGCTTAAGTCGCCAGCCGGCATCTGCACCCGACGGCTGTCACCTGCCGGCAATCATCTTCCCGTCAGAATCCCTTGCCGTATACGACGCGCCTTCTCCCCCGCGCCAGGAATCAGCTCGAACCGACGCTGCACCAGCAACGACGTTTCAAGTGTCAGATCCAGCTGCCGCTCCACGCCGTTGCGAAGCAGCACCGCGTGTACCGTCTCACCGTCGGCGGCTGAGTATCGCGACTGGAATTCCGCCACGAACGGATCAACCTCACGAGCTCGTACTTCCCCTATCGAACGAATGATGTCGCCGGGGCGAATGCCCGCCCGCTCGGCAACTCCGCCGAATGAAATCGCGTTTATGCGCAGACCCATCGGATCCGGAACCAGGTTGACACCGAGCAACGAAACCTCCGAGGAGTCGGTGCCAACGCGGATTCCCGCGAGCGGCAGTACGCTGTCGAGCGGCAGCGGGTCGCGTCCCGCTACCCACCTCGCCTTAAAGTCGTTGAGCTCACGGCCCGCCGCTCGTTCTGCTGCAGACCAGAACTCGCCATCCGTGAAGCCGCTCGCCGCCTTGTACTCCGAGTCGTACAGCGAGCGCAGTGCGCCATCGAGTGATCCCTCACCGTCGCTCGCGTCCCTAATCACGATATCCAGCAGCAACCCGACCAGCGCGCCCTTCGCATAGTAGAGGTAGTGCGTACCGTCCGGCGAACCCGTCCAGGTACCAACCGCTGCATCTTGCAGAGATGAAGGCGGCGCGTTCTCCACCTCCTGCAGATGCTGGTCGAGAAGTGCGAAGTAACCATCCGTGTCCACCACACCGCCCCTTACGAGTGCGATGTTGGCGTAGTACTCGGTAAGGCCCTCGCTCACCCAGAGGAGCGGCGTGGGTTGTCGCCTGTCATACCGGTATGGAACCATGGCCTGCGGACGCAGTCGCTTCACGTTCCACAAGTGAAAGATCTCGTGCGCCGTTATGCTCGGCAGAACAACACTGCCTATGAAGCCAGGGTCGTACAGCCCAAGGTGCGAATTCTGGTGCTCGAGCGCAGAACCTGTTCCCTGCGCGAAGACGATCAGCGTCCAGTAGTCGCGATAGGGAACCTCACCGAAGACGTTCGCCATGGGCGGAATGCTCTGCATTTTCTGTCGCCAGAGCTCCGCGCGTGCGGCACCTGCGAGTTCGCCGGCCGGGTATGTGGCCAGGTAAGTCCAGCGCTCGGCAATGCGCATGCTGTCGAGGTCGAATTCGCCGACGAACACTGGCATGTCCACCAGGTCGTGGTATGACGCCTCACGATAGGTGCGTGCACCCTCGGCCGGCGACATTCCCGTGGCCACCTTCCAGTGCGGCTCCGTGCTGATCGTCATGGTTGCCGGAAGACGATCCAGCGGCTGCCCTACCGGGTAGGGGAACACGTTCGTGCCGTTGAAGAATGCGAAGTCCGGCTGCGACCAGGAGAAGGCGGTGTCGAGCGAATCGGCAGTGTAGGTGAACGAGAACGTTACCTCGGCGGATTCTCCAGGCCAGATGCTCCACGTTTCCGGGCCGGTCCTTGCCCAGGGAAGCGGCGATCCACCTGCTTCCGCGCTGAACGCGCTTGCCCACTCGGCGAACTCGCCGAGCTCGTAGGCGCCGGGTGTCCAGCGAGGAAAGGCGAGAATTACGGGGCCGCTTTGAGCGGGATCAGGCCGGAACGTCATCCGCACCCGGATGGCGCGCGCCGCTGCGGTGGTGGAGTCGAAAGTGACCTCGTAGCGAACACCGGAGATGGCGCGGGAGCTGGGCGGCGCTGCTTCTTCCAGTGCCGTGGCGCCCTGCTGGCGCGGTGGTGTTCCGGCACTGGCGCAAGAAACCACTGTTAAAGCCACGGCCCACACTGCGAGTTGACGACCCATACCCCTCAAGTACATGGGTTCCTGATGCGCTGAATTGATGATGTACGAAGCACCCTTCGGCGCTCGGCTATGGTTCCTGCAACCTGTGACCCCCACTCCCCTGCGGCGGTCATTACTCCGAACAGACAGCGACCTGACTCGGACAGCACTCAGTATCGGCTCCATGGCTCAATCCAATACTCCGGCCCTCAATACCAGGGCGGTGCCGCCCGCACCCCTTTCTCCTGCAGAGCTTGCGGACGTTCTCGCAGTCTCCGGCAGCTCACAGGTTCGCGCCGCATATGCCTGCGGGCTCGCCAGTGCACTCCTGCCCGTACTCGTCATTGCCCTTCAGCAACCGGAGCTGGAGCTGGCCGACAGAATGGCCTGGCTTGCTGCCACACTCCTTCTGGCGATCTCGCTCCTTTGTGGCCTGGCCACCTTTTTGGAGAAGTCTTCCCTGATGGCAGCGTCCGCAGCTCAGCGCATCCGGAACTCCATCCCGTTTGGCCGAGTAACTCCCCGCACTTTTCAGACTGCACCTCTGTCGCCGCGGGAAAAGCGCGCCCTGGCTACGTCGGTTTCATCTCACTGCGCGGCTACGTTCGCCGTACTCGGAGCTTTTGTTGCCTGTGCAGCATGGATTATCCGATAACACGTCGCCAGTCCGGCTGCAGTAGCGCTCGTCCCCAAAGCCGGTCCGCGCCAACGTTCACGCCGTTACCCAGAGGCGCACCGCAACCACGAACAACAGTGCGGCAAACAGGCGCGTCAGAACCGCCTGGTTCATGCCCAGCGCCAGCCTCGCGCCGAACCACGCGCCAATGAACAGCCCAACCGCAACCAGGAGCGAGGCTCGCCAGTCCAGACTATCCGCACGCCAGTACGCCAGTGCTCCAAGCGCCCCCACGGGCAGCAGTAGCGCACCGAGAGATGTGCCAACTGCGAGCTGCGCTTTCATCCCCACGAGCAGCATCAGCGACGGCACTATTATCAGCCCTCCGCCAATTCCAAAAGTGCCGGACAGCACTCCGGCCAGCAGGCCTGTGGCCAGTAGAATCCAGGTCATTCCACACCCTGTCGGTTACGTTCGTTCGCATCGGTGCTCCGCGAGTACAGCCGCGCGTAACCACCGGGATATTTGTAGCTTCAAGCATACTGCCACGAATCGCAGGTCGTCAGTGCAACTGACTCACGCGTTCCCTCTCGTCCGCACGAGCGACGCATACGCGATTATCGGCACCGGCCAGCCCGGCAGCCACTCTTCCCTCACACCCAACTCGGCCTCCGAATGCTTTCCGATAGCTCACTCGCCGTACTGAAGCGCTTGCTCGACACTCCCGGACCGTCCGGATTTGAAGCTGCTCCAGCGCGCGTGTGGCGCGAGGAAGCATCGGCGTTCGCCGAGGTATCGTCCGACGTGGTTGGGAACAGCTACGCCATCGTGAACCCGGGTGGTTCACCCACAATCATGCTCGCGGGACACATAGACGAGATCGGAGTCATCGTGACGTACATGGATGACAATGGTTTCGTGTACATCGCCGGCATCGGCGGCTGGGACCCGCAGGTGCTCGTTGGGCAGCGCATCCGTTTCTTGGGAACGTCAGGCGACGTGATCGGTGTGGTTGGCAAGAAGCCCATACACCTGATGAAGAAGCCGGAGGAGCGCGAGAAGGCCACCAGGATGACGGACCTCTGGGTGGACATCGGAGCACGCTCGCGTGTAGAGGCCGAGGAGCGCTTGCGCATAGGCGATGCCGGCGTGATAGACGCGGCCGCAATCGAGCTGCCCAACCGCAGGCTGGTGTCCCGCTCCATCGACAACCGCATGGGAGCATTCATCGTGCTCGAGGCCGCGCGTCGGTATGCGGAGACGGCAGGCAACGCTCGCGTAGTCGCAGTGGCAACCACGCAGGAAGAAATTGCGTACGCGCACGGCGGCGGCGCGCTCACCGGTGCCAACCGACTGAACCCCGCCATGGCCATCGTGGTGGACGTGAGCTTCTCATCCGATCACCCGGGACTCGAGAAGAAAGAGCTGGGCGACCATCGCATTGGCGGAGGACCCATACTGCCACGGGGCTCGATCATCTCTCCGGTGGTATTCGAACTGCTTCGGAATACGGCTTCCCAACTGGGCATTCCGCATACGGTACGCGCCATGCCGCGTGAAACGAGCACGGACGCAGACGCGATTGCGATGGCACGGGAAGGAATTGCGATCGGGCTGGTGGACATACCGAATCGCTACATGCATTCTCCCAACGAGCTGGTCAGCCTGGATGACCTGGATCGCGCCGCAGCGCTGATTGCGGAGATCTGCAGACGGGTTGATAACGCCACTGACTTTGCCGCCCGCTGAAGTGATGAAGCTGTAGCGGCGGCACCGTCAGCAGTTCCCACGTTCGTACGGAGTTCACACGACCCACAAACGACGGAGGAGCCGCATGCCGCACCGCTACGCCAACCCTTCACTCGGACTACTGGCACTTCGAATAGGACTCGGCAGCGTCATGATCGTGCACGGCGCGCAGAAGCTGTTCGGAATGTTCGGCGGCGGAGGCCTGGAGGGTACCACCCAGTTCTTTGCCAGCCTTGGCATTCCGATGGCAGGTGCGGCTGCACTGCTGGTTGGACTGGTGGAGTTCGCTGGCGGCATTGCCGTTGTCCTGGGAGCATGGACGCACATCGTGGTGCTGCTGATGGCAATCGACATGCTGGTGGCCATCGTGACGGTGCACCTGCCTAACGGATTCACGGGACAGGGAGGCTATGAATTCAACTTCGTGCTCTTCCTGGTGGCAATGACACTCTTCTTCGTCGGCCCCGGACACTACTCGATCGACGGCATGAGACGATCTGGTCGTGAGGCAGAGGGAACTCTGGCCTAGCCTCCGCTCTCTCGAGTAGCCGCGAATGTGCAGCCGCCCTCCACTCCCTGCCATGCTGAACATGAACAGCGCGGCAACTCCCTCATGACACAACGCGCCCGGCATCGACTGCCGGGCGCGTTCCACTTCATCCACGGGCACTCAGCAGCCTCACCGCACGAGCCTACTGCACCGCCACTCCCGCAATCAGCCTGCGCGCCGCATCCCGCACTTCAGGGTGCTCGTCCCTCGTGAATTCACGAAGCACAGGCACAGAGGCCCCGCCACGTGAGGCAGCGAGCGCCTCGAGCGCCGCTACACGCAGGGTGGTGGCCGTGTCACCGGCACTCGTGGTACAAACCCGAATGAGCCGCTGAACCGCCGCAGGAGTCGCCAGCCTGCCGAGTGCTGCGATGATTCCCAGGCGAACGTCGTTGTCAGGCTCGCTCTCCAGCGTACGCGCGCTCGGGCCGACATTCGTGTCGTCCTCCACGCCTGCAATACGGGGCCGCGAATCCGTTAGGGCACCACCCGCCAGCTCCGACAGCGCAGCCCGCGCCGTTTCCGTTCCCAGCCGCGAAAGTGCCGCAGCCGCAGCCTCACGAACCCTCGCATGAGGATGCACCAGCAAGGGCACCAGCGCCTCGTCTGCCTCCACCACACGCATCTCGCCGAGCAGCGCGGCCGCGTTTCGCACTATGTACCACTGCGGGTGACCCAGCGCATCAACGAGGCGAGGAATTCCGGCTCGCAGCGCAACGATCGAATCGAAGTACGCACGCCGCTCTTCCAGCGTTTCCGCAGCCATCAGGTGTGCAATGAGCGCGTGTGCACCAACGTCTCCCGAACGCTTCAGCACCAGAAGCAACGGAGCACGGTCGGAGCGCAATGGAAGCGATTGAGCGAACTGCCGGATGATCGCAGGAGTAGACATTTCGTCGAGTGCCGCCGCACACAGAGCCGCGCGCTCGCCGGAGCCGCGCGCACTCGCGCAACGATCGAGCGCGAGCATCGGCTCCACGAGAGATTCGGCGCGTCCCGCCTCCGACGCCGCCTGCACCAGCTTCTCGATGGTCGCGACCGCGGTGGCGGCGTCTTCATCTCCATTCTCGAGGCTCGCGATTGCCGCGCGCGACTGCTCGTCTCCAACGCCCACTTCCGCTTCCGGACCGCGCACCAGCTGAACGTTCCACATGCGAACGCCATCGTCGTCCGCCAGCTCCTCTGGCTCACCGGCAAGAATCCTGGCCAGGTCGGCAAGCTCGCCGGCCATCGCTCCGCGACGGACCACCAGCTTGCGCACGCCGTGTGCAGCAAAACGCTCCAGCAGGGGTTCAACGCTCTCCCGCCTGAGCGGAAGGGTGCGTCCGCTGCCAAGCATTTCGCCACCCGAGGGCTCCAGCTCCACGGCTGAATCCTGTGCCGAGAGCACCAGCGCGCGAAGGGCCTCGCGCTGTTCGGACGACTCCGCGCCGTATCGCAGCATCAGTACCATCCGCGAGAGCGCGGTGGTGAAGCCGACAGAAGACTGCGATGCGTGCATGTAGGATCTCTCTTTGACTCGTTCGAGCATGAACCGCTTGCGCTGGATGGCCACACCCGCAGCGGGTAGACTTCAGGTTTACAGACCCACCAATGCCCCAACCGGCTGATATCCCATGATTTCCAGGAACACCGTTCGCGCCTTTTGCCTCGCCGGCACTGTCGCAATCCTTGCCGCCTGCCACGCATCAACGGAGCGCCGGCCGGAAGTGGCCGCCGCAGCCGTGCCGGCAAGCTTGCAGCTGGATGTCGAGTACCTCTCTGATGACGCACTTGAAGGACGCGGCACAGGAAGCGCAGGCAACGATTCCGCAGCGGTTTACATCGCCCGACGGTTCGCTGCCCTCGGGCTGGAGCCGGCTGGCGGAGTTCCGGCGGCGTCCGCCTGCACCGCGGCGAGCGCCACCAGCTGCCCCGAGGCCTACCTTCAGCGATTCACTGCCCGGCCCGCCTCGGACGCCCACCGCGGCATTACCGAGGGACGCCGCACCCAGAACGTGGTCGCAATCCTCCGCGGCACAGACCCGGAGCTGCGCGACCAGGTGGTAGTGCTCGGAGCCCACTTCGACCATCTGGGCCGCTCGCCCGAGAGCTCGCTCGATCCGCAGGCGGGAGACGCGATTCGCAACGGGGCCGATGACAACGCATCCGGAACCGCGGTGGTGATGGAGCTCGCGAGGGTGCTGTCCGCCAATCCGCCGCGCCGCTCGGTTCTGTTCGTGCTCTTCAGCGGCGAGGAACTCGGCCTGCTCGGGTCGCTGCACTTCGTGGACAACCTGCCCGTACCAATGGAGCGGGTTCAGGCGATGGTGAACTTCGACATGGTGGGCAGGCTGCGGGACGATCGCCTCATCGTGTACGGCATCGGCACAGCCGAAGAGATGCCGGCGCTGGTGCAGCAGGCCAACAGCGCGGAAGCGCCGCTTTCACTGGCAACGGTTCCGGACGGCTTCGGTCCGTCGGACCACTCTTCGTTCTACGCGAAGGGGATCCCGGTTCTGCACATGTT
Organism: Gemmatimonadales bacterium; assembly: GCA_035306065.1. Lineage (GTDB taxonomy): Bacteria > Gemmatimonadota > Gemmatimonadetes > Gemmatimonadales > Gemmatimonadaceae > JBBQHX01. The sequence goes on from DATGOL010000116.1 coordinate 33,388, forward strand.
CACGGACCTGCACGAGCAGTATCACCGCGCAACGGACAAGGCGAACACGATCAACTATGCGGGCCTGCAGCGCGTTGCGGATTACGCAACCCGGGTAACACGCGAACTGGCCAATCGTGACGGGCGACTCACGCCGATTCGAACTGCGCCGCCCTCCGTGGCAGCGGGAAGTTCATCGTCAGGCTCGTCCGCCTATTTCGGATCTGTGCCCGACATGGCTGCCACCGAGGGTGTTGTGGGAATGCGGCTGACGGGTGTTACCCCGGGAAGCCCTGCAGACAAGGCCGGCATCCAGGCAGGAGACGTGATCGTACAGTTCGGCGGTGTTGCAGTGAAGGACATCTACGAGTACACGGACGCGCTCCGGTCGCATGCACCTGGCGACGTGGTGGAGATAGTCGCGGTACGCAACGGAAAGCGGATGACCTTCTCGGCAACCCTCACCACGCGGGGTGGATAATGCCGCTTCCCATCCCGGAGCCGCGCGAGTCCGGCACCACGTCCACCACGGATGTTCCGCTCTACTGGTGCCGTTATGGCAATCCGGGAGGGCCGCTGCTGCTGGTACTTCACGGCGGTCCCGGTGCACACCACGACTACCTGCTGCCGCAGTTCCTGGAACTTGCGCGAGACCACGAGCTGGTGTTCTACGATCAGCGCGGCGGCGGGCGATCAAAAACGGACGACAGAACGGAGATCACCTTTAAGACTCACGTTGAGGACCTTGCGCGCGTGGTGGAGGAACTCGGCCTGAGCCCGTTGCGTGTGGTGGGTTACTCATGGGGCGGTCTGCTGGCAATGCTCTACGCCATCGAGGCCTCACGAGAGGGCAGTGATTTTACCAGGCCGGAGCAGCTGATACTGGTGGACCCGGCGCCCATCACCCGTGAGTTGCGCGATGTTTTCGAGGCCGGGTTTGCAGAACGCCAGCGTGGCGAGCGTATCGCTGCCATGCGCGAGGAGCTTGCGGCGAGCGGGCTTCGAGAGTCGGATCCGGATGCCTATCGTCAGCGTCAGTTCGAGCTGGGGGTATCGGGCTATTTCGCGAACCCGTCACTGGCGGTGAACCTTACGCCGTTTCGTGTTACGGGCAGGGTGCAGCAGCAGGTGTGGGAGAGTCTTGGCCAGTTCGACATCACGGCTGAGCTCGAGCGTTTGAGCATACCAGCAACGGTGATACATGGCAGGCAGGACCCGATTCCGATGGAGTCGAGCGAGCGGGCGGCCCGCGCGTTAGGCGGCGAGTTGATCGTGATAGAGGATTCGGGGCACGTGCCTTACGTGGAGCAGCCTGAAGCGCTCTGGAAGGCCATTCGCGGAGCAACAGCCGGCTGATGGCGATACGAAGGAAAACGCCCGTAGTTGGCATGGCGCCGGCCGAACGAGCGCGTGTGCCGAGGTCGCTGGCGGCGCGTCGGCAGCGTGCGTCTGAGATCTATGACATACTGCTGGCGCAGCACCCAACCGCCCACTGCGAACTGGATCATGAGAATCCGTACCAGCTAACGGCGGCAACGATCCTCAGCGCTCAGTGCACGGACAAGCGCGTGAACATGGTGACGCCAGCATTGTTCGAGGCCTACCCTCACGCCGCCGCGCTTTCGGTAGCCGAACCGGAGCATGTGGAGGAACTCATCCGCACCACCGGTTTCTTTCGCAGCAAGACCAGGAGCCTTATCGGCATGGCCAGCGCGGTTGTGGATCGCCACGGCGGCGAGATTCCATCAACGATGGACGAGCTCGTGCAGCTGCCTGGCGTGGGACGCAAGACCGCAAACGTGGTACTCGGCAATGCATTCGGCATCAACGAGGGCGTGGTGGTTGACACGCACGTTGCCCGTATCTCGCTTCGGCTGGGTCTGACGAAGGAAAAGGATCCGGTGAAGATCGAGCAGGACCTGATGAAGCTGTTCCCGAAGGAAAACTGGACGATGCTGTCTCACCTCATGATCTTCCACGGCCGGCGAATCTGCGTGGCGCGCAAGCCGAAGTGCGAGGTGTGCCCGCTCGTGGAGCTGTGTCCCTCGGCGTTCAGGGTTTGAAGGCAGGCAGCTGCTAGTTCCCGCTTGCCAGCACGCCATCAATAATGTGAATGATGCCGTTGTCCGCCTCGATGTCGCCCTCCACGATGGCCACATCGCGAACGCGAGCCACGCCTCCCTCAACACGCACCGGGAGCGTGCGACCCTGCAGGGTGGTGACGGACGTCATGCCCTGAATGTCGGCCGCCGTAAGGATTCCCGGAATTACATGCTGTTGAATCAGGTCGGCCAGCGCAGTGCTGTCTGCCATGAGGGCAGCAAGCTGGCTGGGCGGAAGGGCGTTGAACGCAGAGTCGGACGGCGCGAGGACGGTGAACGGTCCACTTCCTCGCAGCGACCCGATGAGCCCGGCTTCCGCTATGCCGCGCGAAAACACCGAGAACCCCTCACGATCCTCGATAACCGAAACCAGGTCGCGACCGGTGTCGGGTACGTCCGCCAGAAACGAATCACCCGTTGCCGCGCTGTCGCTGCTGTCTGCGTCGCCCGATGAGCACGCTGCAAGCACGAGCGTAGAAACAAGTGCGGTGAGGAGCGAAAGAGTACGCATGGTTCGTGAGCAGGGTTCGAGGTTCGAAAGGTCCAACGGCCGAGGCGATGGCCATGCAACGGATTCGCGAGGTGGGATCCAGGTCAACCCAGCCCTACCAGCTCCACCAGCCTCAGTGCATTGGCAGACGTGGCCGGTCCTTCACGAAGCATGTAGTCGAATGACATTACCGCATCGCGACCGGAACCTTCCACCGTTTCCCGGAAATGCACGAGTCGCGCCGCCTGCCGCAGCTCGTCGGTATCGGCCAGTTCCAGGTCGTGGGTGGAAACAGCGCCAATCGCACCCGCGCTGAGCAGGTGATGCAGAACCTGTCGTGATGCCACCTGGCGCTCCGCAGTGTTGGTTCCCTGCAGGATCTCGTCGAGCAGGTAGAGCAGCGCGGGTGAACCGGCGGCACCCGGCGCCTCACGCGCCCGGTCTACCACCAGTCGCAGTCGCTGCAACTCCGCCATGAACAGCGAAACGCCATCCTCCAGCGAATCCGTAACGCGCATGCACGTTGCGAGTTCGAGAGGCGGGGTGGTCAACTGCCCGGCAGCGACCGGTGCGCCCGCCTGCGCAAGGATCACGTTCGCTCCGATTGCACGAAGCAGGGTGCTCTTCCCTGCCATGTTGCTTCCCGTAACCAGCAGCACGGTGCCCGACGGACCAACCTCCACGTCGTTGGGCACCGCGCCATCCGGCGGCAGCAGCGGGTGTGCGAGCCCGGCCGCAGTGAGCGACGGAAGGCCTTCCGCCACACGAGGGAATGTCCAGTGCGGATGATCGTGCGTGAGCGTTCCGAGCGCAGACAGTGCCTCTGCCTCTCCCAGCGCCTGAAACCACGCACGCGCATGCGGCCCGGAGTCGCGCTGCCACTGCTCCAGGCGCCTCAGCACGTGGACGTCCCACATAAGCAGCGAATTCACCGCAAAGTGCAGCATGGGCGAATAACGAACTTCTGCCGCATCGAGTGCGCGCCGCAGGTCGGCGAGCTCGCTGTGTGCCGCACCCGACGCACCCTCCAGACGCGCCCGAACCCCGGCCCACACCGGCACCGAAACCCTGGCGTCATGCACCAGCCTGAACGACTCGGACAGCGTGGCGAAGCGCGACTCACTCGGCGCTGCGCTGCTGAGCCGCGTGCGCATCTCGCGGGATACGAACATCATCACCACGATTGCCACGGCAACTCCCAGCAGTGGAAGCGAGGCAGGCACCCTCCCGGCCACCGCCAGCACTACTGATACGAGCGTAAACGCAGGAACCAGCCAGCCGAGTATCCGGAGCCAGGGGCGGGTCTCCAGCCAGCCGGGTGCTTCGGCCCAGTCCAGAAATCGCGCCACCTCGCGCTGTGGAAGTCCGCCCGCCATACGAGAGCGCGCGGCCAGCTCCTCGCGCAAGTCCACCTCGCTGGAGAGTGCGCGGGCTGCGTCCTGCCGTGCCGCGACCACTTGGGGGGAGGCTGGCGACGCCAGCCATTCCCGAAGCGTGGCGGCGCCGGTTGCTGCACCCAGTGGCCCCATGAGCTGGATAAGGGACGCACGTCCGTGAATGCCGAGATCCGCGGAGTAAGGGTGCTGGCGGGGAAATGGCTCTACGAAAGTGAGCGGAAGCTCGTCCCAGGCGCGTGCAACGCGGCTGCTACCCTCGCGCGCCACCGCTGCACGCGCGCTGGCGCCGTTGGCGGAACGGCTGGCGGACCGGTGCAGGCGCGCAGCTGCCACGTAGGCAGCGCCGGCCAGGACCACGGCAGGCCACCGGACTGCAGGTGGAAGCGGTGCGACAAGGCACACCGCCGCGGCAACGAAAAGGGCCAGGCGCGCCCACGACCAGCGGCGTGCCTGCCCACTGTGCCTGTCGGCCTCCAACTGCCAGCGTCCTGCCCGTTCATCATATCCGCTTCGCACCTCGCTCAGGGCGCTTGCCGCAGAGATGCGCGCCACGTCGCGATCGGCTAGGTTATTCACGTTCTCTCCACCGTGCCGTTTATGCGGCACCAAGCCCAGGTTCGAATGAGCAAGACGGCCACTTTTGAGACCAACCGCGGCACCCTCGTAGCAGAATTGTACGAGACGGACGCCCCCAATACGGTTGCCAACTTCGAGAAGCTAGCAAACTCAGGCTTCTATGATGGTGTGAAATTCCATCGCGTGATCCAGGATTTCGTTGTGCAGGGCGGTGACCCGCACTCCCGCGATCTTCCGTCTGGCGATCCGCGTATTGGAACCGGCGGGCCCGGCTGGAAGATCGACTGCGAGACCGCTGGCAACCCGCGCACTCATGAGGTTGGCGCGCTGTCCATGGCGCACGCCGGCAAGAATACCGGCGGGAGCCAGTTTTTCATCGTGCTGAACGAAGGCAACACCCGGCACCTGAACGGCGTGCACACGGTGTTCGGCAAGGTTACGCAGGGGCTGGACGTAATTCCGCAGATTCGCATGAACGACGTAATGACCTCAGTGCGCGTCGCCTGACGCGACATCAGGAGATATCACCCGATATGTCACTTCACGCATCCGACAAGAAGTCAGCGCTCATGGGTTTTCTCATCGGCGCAATAGTCATTGTGGTAGTGTTGTTCGGCATGGTACGCTGGACGAGCAGCCAGTTCGAGGGGCATGAAACGGCGGCGGAGGTGGGATAGAGCTAGAGACAGGCATTAGGTGTTAGGGGCTGCGGATCGAGATCTTTGCGCCGTGCGGGCCACGTTGCCGGCGCAACGAGACGACCGGTCGAATGCGAGCCCTAACCCCTAACCCCTACTAACCCCCAACCCCTGTCCCATGCTCCGCCCCCAGGCACTCGCCCTCGTTCACCAATACACCGCCAGCGACTCCCTCCGGAAGCACATGCTCTCGGTGGAATGCGCCATGCGCGAGTACGCACGGCAGTTCGGCGAGGACGAGGAACTCTG
>DATGOL010000117.1:0-24584 GCA_035306065.1 Gemmatimonadales bacterium
GGCGTGGATTGGCATACCTGAGGTAGCGAACGGCGATGGACGACGCGTTGACAATGCGTCGCGTGGCCGATTCTGGGAAACTCGGGTAGGTGCGGGGGCTGCGAAAGGATGCGGCTCTACCCTGACGACCCCGCCAGCGAAGCACCCAGGGAAGGTCTGCACAACTGCGCCTGACGGCCAGTCGTGCGCGTTAAGCAGAAGAATGTGGACAATCAGGGATTAGTAAACTGCGGATGAGCGTCCGCTCCACGGGCCGCTTGGTCAACTCGCCAAGCAGTCCCTCGCGACCGAGGATCCCCTCAGGCTTTCGACCCTCGAGGAGACTGTCCAACAGCTCGTCAACCCGCTCCTTCTTCCTCGCCATGGTCCACTCCGACAGTGGGGGTTATCAGCCATGGCCATTTAGACACATATTTGGACAGTCCCGCACTTCTCGGCTGAGGAAGTCGACCATTGGACTGCTACAAGAATTGCTACAAGTGCTACACCACCGGCGTAGCAACAGAAAAGCGCCGGACTGCGCCTTAAGGAAAGTCTGCACAACGACGCCTGACGGTATGTCGTTCGCGTTGAGCAGCTGAATGTGGACAACCAGTGGTTCGAGGGCTCCGGATTCACCGCAACCGAGCGCCTGAAGCGCCCCAATCCGGTCCTTTCAGGCCTCAATGGTGGCCTGACGACCGGATTCCCACCCTACAGGGCGTAATTCGCCCCCGAAGTGCCCAGAAGTCGCTTCCTTACCAGGTACAGATTCGCCAGGAAGAACGCCGCGTACGCCCGCACAGCGTTCTTCCTGAGGCCCCGGTAGCGAACCTTCGTGAAGCCCCAGAGACGCTTCACCACATGGAACGGATGCTCCACGCGTGACCGCACGCGAGAGCGCGACCGGTTGATCTCCTTCCACTCATCCGAGAGCGGCTTCGACTTCGTCCCCCGGCGGTTCACGCGGTACCTGACACCCACCGACTCCAGCTCGACCCGGTCCCGCTCGCTCCAGTACGCCTTGTCCCCGTAGAGCACGCTCTCGTCGCCGTGCATGAGATCAGGCAGCTGGTTGATGTCCGCCTGGGCCGCATCGGTCACCGACAGGTGGTGAACCACGCCCTTAACGTCCGTGCCCACGTGAACCTTCATCCCGAAGTGCCACTCGTTCCCCTTCTTCGTAGTCAAGCATCTCGGGATCGCGCTTACGCTCCCGGTTCTTCGTCGAGCTCGGAGCGTGAATGATCGTGGCATCCACGATAGTCCCGGCCTTGAGCAACAGGCGCTTCTCCTCCAGAAGCTCCTTGATTTCGGCAAACATCGCCTCCGTCAGGCTGTGCTTCTCCAGCAGGTGCCGGAAGCGGAGAATCGTGGTCTCGTCGGGAACCGTGTCCTCTCCCAGCTCGATGCCCACGAAGCGGCGCATCGACTCGATGTCGTAGATCGAGTCTTCCGCCTGAGGATCGGAGAGGTCGAACCATTGCTGCAGGAAGTAGATGCGAAGCATCTTCTCGAGTCCCAAAGGCGGGCGCCCCTTACCCTGCTTCGGGTAGTTTGGCTCGATGAGAGCAATGAGCCGCTTCCAGGGGATGACGGCGTCCATCTCGGAGAGGAACCGTTCACGTCGGGTAACCTTTCCCTTCGTGCCCCAGGCCAGTCCGGCGAACGTACGCTGCTCAGCCATTGATCTCTGCTCTCGAATCAGGGTCTCGGATGCGTGCCTAACTAATATCGCACATCAGACCCTGCTTGTGCAGAGCTTCCTTAGTCCGGAGATTGAGAGCGATATCGCAGACGCGGAGCGTTTGGTACTCTCATGCAAGGCAGCGCATCACAAGTCCCAGTCACGGATGCTGGACGCTGAGCGCGCTCGCGCAACGATGGCGGCGTCTGCCAGTGAGGCAGCGGCTCGTGTCAGGGAGCTGGGATTGGTGGAGCGCGTTGAGCCTGAAGCAGTTGCCGTCGACGAGGCGCGCGCCAGGCGGGACTCCGCCCTTGCACTTCGTGAATCATGCAAATCTGAGCTCATATTAGCGGAGTCGGGGCTCAGCAGGGCAGAGAAGGAGCTGGCCGGCTCACAGGCGACATCGGTGCATTTGGCAGGGCAGGTGACCAACGTCAGGGAGCAGCTTGTATCGGCGGAGTCAGCGATTCGAGAACTTTTTCCGGCCGGCATACCTGACGATGCCACGCATGCTCTCGACAAAGCGGAGCTTGCGCTCCGAGATGCACGTACTGCGGTCAGCAGCGCTGGGGTCGCCGCACGTAAGGCGGAAGAGCGGGCCTCGCGGGCTGCCGGAAAGGCTGAGGAGAGCGCTGGTGCCCTAAAGGCGATGGCGTCTGAGTTGACCCGTGTTGTCGAACGCACCCTGGCAGCTGCTGGCGCTATTGCTGTTGCTGTTGGCAACGATACTCTCGCGGAAGCTGATGGCGATTCTGCCCTACGCATGCTCTCTGGCGAAACCCCGGAGTCCATGTCGCACGCGCTGTCAGTGTTGACGCGGCGGCACGAAGACTACGCCGGCGCCCTCGCTGCTGCCCGTGCCAACTCGACGTCAGTGAAGGCAAGGCTCGAGGCAGATCTCAGGTCTTCGCTCGCAGTGCTTGGCGGCGATCCTGCCTGCACTGATCGCGTGCCGGAGGCCGTATCGCGGCTCGATAATGCGGTGCGGAGCGCCTACGCGCAGACGATACAGCTCAAGGCGCAGATCGAGCATGTGTCGGAAAAGCTCGCTGAGCGCGCCGGCCTGGAGTCCGACATGGAGCGGCTGGAAACGGAGACCTTGCGCTATAAGCGACTCGGTCACGAGCTGCGCGGCGATCGCTTCATCAAGTACGTGCTCGAGGAGAGCTTCCAGGACCTGGCCATCCGCGCTTCGGACGAGCTGCTCGAACTCTCGGGCAATCGATACAGCCTGGCCGCGGACGGCTATGACTTCGTGGTCATAGATCATTCGAACGGTGACGAGCGGCGCTCGGTATCAACGTTGTCAGGCGGCGAGAGCTTCCTGGCCTCGCTCAGCCTGGCGATCGCGCTCGCTCAGGGCATCCGCGACATCGGTGGCGCGAGCGCCGGCGCCCGACTTGAGGCAGTTTTTATCGACGAAGGGTTCGGCAGCCTCGATTCAGGCTCGCTCGAGCTCGTGATAGACACGTTGGAACGGCTCCAGGGCAGCGATCGCGTGGTGGGGCTTATCACTCACGTCGAGAGCCTCGCGGAACGCGTGGCATCCGGCCTGACGGTAAGTCCTGCCGCGAGCGGCAGCATAGTCAGGCCACGCATGGCTGAGTAGACATCGAACATCGCGAGAAGCGCTAGTCAACCCGCAGGAGCGGCATACCGGAAGGGCTCCGACGGATCTGGATCCTACCGCCGCCGTCGCTCCAAACCATAGACCACGATAAACGGCTCACCGTTGGAGTTGTGTCGTTGACCGAGGACGTAGTCGTCGCCCACCTCCCAAACCCGGATGTGTTCCGGGAGCTGCACAGAACCTAACGCGCGTCCCGTGGGGTCGACGCCGATCAGGCGGGTTTTGTCGCCTGGCGCCGCCTGGACCAGCCACAGGTTCCCTGAGGGGTCGTTGTGGATTCCGTGGTAGTGCGGCAGACGTTCGGGACGAGGCAGCTCCTGCATCATAGATCTGATGGCACCAGCCGCGTTGGGTGGCGCCAGGAGAAGCAGATCATCGATTGCCAGGTCATACTGGCCTTCGGAAACGGGCCGGCTAACCGCAAGGGGAACCCGGACAACGCTGAGCGGCTTCCCATCTGGCGTGAACGCTAGCACTGCGGCCGAGTCGCCGGTCCCTACATACACCCTGTCACCTGATAGCGCGATTGTCGTCGTGTGGCCCAGCGGCCGCGGCGCACCGCCGCCGCCTCGCATCACGAACTCTGAACTCGCGATCCCGTTACCGATGCTGCTTGCATCGCCGTTCCGACTGACCACCGTGACCGTTGCTGGTGAACGCTGGATCAATTGCTGGGGGTTCATCTGCGTCGGAAGTGAGACGAACCCGAAGTGACCACTCCGCGAGCACGTGGCGAAAGCGGTCCGGCCTGACGCTGCAGCCGGTAGTGGCGGAGTGATATCGCGTAGCGACTGTCCTCCGCTGGCAATTACCGTCACACGATTGTTGGCCCGATCCCAGGCGAAGACTGTATCGCGAGCGCACTGTCCCATCCACCAGAGCCCGTTGAACTCGCCAGGGCCGGCTCCACGCCGCCCTGCTGTGGTGATGCGCGCCCCTTTACCATCGAAGAAGCTGACTGTGGCGAGTCGAGCATCACCGACAACGACAGTGCCGTCAGAAAGCCGTGTAGCGCCTATCGGCTGCTCGAGCTGGACCTCGCCGGCAGGTGACAGCGGCGCAATTTCGGTGAGGGGCCCGGATACAGCCAACACTCCCTGCGCGCGAACCGGGTGCGTAAGCACGAACAGTGCGGTGGTGCTTAGCAGCATCACGAGGGAAGGGTGTGCGTGACCCATGGCGTGACTCCTGGGAGTTACAAATGAGGAAGGAGGTATTTCATGCAGCAATATACCGAAACACCAACTCTTACTTGCCGGACGACTCGCGTATCACTACCATGGGCCCCCTCCGTGCTACACGCAGGATCACCGGAAGCGACGATGCAAGTAGGGTGAGTGCCAATATCACCGAGGTGAGCAGGAGCGCAAGCAACAAGCTGCCACCACGCGAGGAGACCTGTGCCGCGAGGGTCTTGGAGAGGACGAGCGTAAGGAGCAACCCACCGGCAGCACCACGTACCACAACCGACTTGAGCGGCAGCGTTAGCTCGCGTGCCAACTCTCGTGTCGACGCACCAAGCGCCGATCGAATGCCAAACTCCGCCAGACGGGAGTTTGCGTAGAAGGACAGCATCGCGAAGAGTCCGAGCGCTCCCAGGCACAGCACCGCAGCCGCGCAGCCGCCAAGCAGCCTTGCGAACACCTTCCGCTCGTTTGCTATTACCGCTAGGTCATCGACGTACGGCCGGATGCGCACAGGGGACAGTCCGAGCCTGTTCTCATTTACTGCCTGCTCCACGAGGGGCGCGAGCGACAGCGGGTTGCCAGTGTGAGGCCCGTTGGCGCCCTGACGTATGAGCAGGGTCGGACGGAACGACTCGGCCTGCGCGTGCGGCATGTACATGGTGTATTCCGGACCCACGAGTGTGCCCTCCCATGCGCTCGCCCTCACAGTCCGTACATCACGGGTCGTACCAACCACGGTAAGCCACGGACCCTCCGGCCCCAGCCGCAGTCGTCGTCCGACGGCAGACTCATCGGGCCAGAGCGCTAGCGCGAGTGCGTTGCTTAGAATGGCTACTCGATCGTCACCGGAGCCATCTCCCTTCTCGAATGAACGACCAGACAGAAGCTCGATTCCTGTGGCGTCGAAGAAGCCGGGCCCTACCGCCCAGGCACGGGTTGGGCCGGCAATCTGGAACGGGACAGGTTGAAATGGCGTGGTGTCGGTAAACAAAGTATCGCTCATGAACACAAGGCTGCCGGGGGAATTCACCGGCGGAACAGCCTCGTCCGTCAATATCACGCCGTCGTTCGGCGCTCGCCTGCGTTCGCTTGACTGCTCCCACGTTCGCTCGATGGACCATCGGTGCGTTACACCGGCCACCTCAGGCCTCTCTGCCAGCTGCACGAGGATTTCGTCCATGGCAATGGACCAAGCAGCAGCGGTTGGCTCGCGCTCCGGGTCATCTGATATCAGATCGACCGCGAGCAACTCCTCGGCCGGGAAGCCGGGATTCAGACTGATCAGTTCGCGGTAGGTGCCCCAGATCTGGACGGCTGCAGTCGTGACCGCGCACATGACGGCAATCTGGACAGCGAGTGCCACTTGATTGAAGCGACCCACCTGACGCGTCGGCGTCTGGTTACCGGAGGAGATGACCGGCATAACGTCCGAACGCATACTCAGCCGGAGCGCCGGCAACGTAGTAGCAATTACGACGAGCGTGACTGCTACGATTGCCGCGATAATGAAGCGTGCGTCCAGCTGGAAGAGCACAGACTCCGGAAGGGTTGCGCTGAAACGATCTGCGATGGCTTTGTTGAACCAGACAGCCAGGGCCAGGCCTAGGGCGCCTCCAAAGAGGATGATGACACCCCCGTAGAAGAGTCCCGGTCGCATGAGCGCGGCAGGACCACCTCCCAGGGCCGCCCGGACCGCAAGTTCCGTCCGCTGCCTGATGGTCCGCACCAGAAGCAGGTTGGCAATGTTCGCACACGCCACGGTCAGAACGAGGAAGACCACACCGAGGAGAAGACGCATGAGCGGGCGCGGGAGCGCATTGCGGGCGATAATCTCGTCCATAACGAAGAGCGGTGCCGTTGCCTCCCAGGGTCGGTAGACCGGGAGGTCACCCTCCAGCGCACTAACCTGTGAGCGCGCGTCCTCGATGGATACACCGTCCTCGAGCAGCCCTATCGTAGTGAAGCGTGCTTCGGGGTTCTGGAGCAGTGAGTCGCGGTCGAGCACCAGCCAGAGGTGCGAATTGAAGTAGAAGGTGAAGCCGTCAGGCATGACGCCAACCACAACTGATGGCTTGCCGTTAAGGACCAGTGCAGACCCAATGATGTTGGCAGGTGCTCCGAGCTCTTCTCGCCAGAAGATCTCGCCTATCGCCACCTCCGGCACCCCGTCCTCACCAACCGCTCGCCCGGGTGCGCGCCCGAGCAGCGGAGTCACCCCGAGCATGCCGAATGTGTTTGGTGTTGCCCACGTGGCCCGTGGCGTCAGGCTCCCCGTTACGGTACTGATGCGCACGCCTTGCTCACGGACAAGCGCAACTTCCCGTAGCGCAGGGGCACGCTGCCGTATCTGCTCCGCAGTACTCACATCCATGATGGGGGAGCGATTCCATGATGGCGCATGGGTCCGGGCCAGCCCGACGAGACGGTCGGGGTAGGGCTGCTGTCGCCAGAACAGTCCGTCGAAAGTACCTAGGGCTACAAGCGCTACGCCGACGCCTAGCACCACCGCGAGGATGGCACAGGTAGCGGTGACCGGCGCCCGAATGATCCCGCGTAAGGCTAGCCGCAAGTCCATCAACACAGGAAACCGAGCAAAGAGGTGAGTGGCAGTACGATGCGCACGCTCCTATCCCATCCGGACGGGTGAAGGCCTGAATTGAAGGGAAGATCGGCGACCTCCGAGAAATCTGGCAAGGAGGTCGCCGACGTGCAATCGAGGTCAAGTCCAACCGGAAACTATCTACTGAACTGGGCGCTCACCGCCGCACTTCCCGTCACATGCCTGACCCCACCAGTTACCGCAGCCGCTGGGTGCCGGTTCGCAGGCGCCGTTATAGTTGCAATAGGTAAACCAGCAGTAGTTCGTACCTGACGCCGAGCACTCGCAGGTCGCATTAGCGAGTGATCCGGCTGCCTCGAACGCAGACTCTGCGTCCACCTGGATGCCCTCTGCTCGCAGGCTCTCGAGCTCTCCCGTCGCATTCATGGCGCCAAGCGTGCCGAAGATCTCGCGGGCATCGCTCCTGGAGAAATGCTCAGCGATGTTAATGTCCCAGGAGCTCATTGTGGCGTCGTCGGCCTTGAGAATCTCAGGCAACTGCGAAGCCGCTGAGCGGAGTAAGGATTCCTGCCCGCTCGAAAGCCCTGCTTTTGTGTCAAGAATATGCGCTATGTGCGCCTGCCATAGCTGAGCCCTGACCTCCAGCGAAAGTTCATTGTAGATCGCCTTTCGATAGGTCATCGGGTAGCGTTCGAACTGAGCAAGTGTGGTGGGAAGATTGCCCTCTCGGGATATCACCCACTCCCGTGCTACTTCACACAACGGCCTGTCTGCTGACGGCCTGTCATCTGGCCACGAGGCTGCGGATATACCGGCCGATAGCGCTGCGAGCCCAGCGAGGAGCCCCAGACCTTTGAGGAGCCGACGTACGTTCATGTTCGCCTCACAGATAGTTGGAAGAGATTATGGTACTGATGAAGGTTGCAAGCGCGTGTGGCGGTGCGCGTGCACGCCTGGCGAGACCGCTTCGTCCCCGAACGTGCGCGATAATATGCCAGGACGACCGACGAATTCGGTGCTGGCAAGAGCTCTGTGCCCATCTACTATGCCACATGGCTCTGCATGGTCGCATTGAACCACCAGGGGTGGATGGACGAATCAACTTTGCAACTGAGAGCAGTACACAGCGGCCATTGCCGCGCCGTCAGGCGCGGGCGATCGCACATCGCTTCGCCCAAAAGGCAGGCGCGACTGAGGGCGCGTTATGTCCCGAACGCGTGAGCTACTCGCTCGGCCTCCGCCTGCGTGCAGGCTCCCCCCGCCCTCAAGGTGCATCGTGATGCGGAAGCGCTCTGAGGGCGTCAGGCTTGCGACGCCGTCTACGGCTCGACGAGAAGGTCAGATCTCGGGAAGAACGCAGTCGTTATGAGGAATGCGCTTGAGTAGAAGCCTTGATGGGCCCCCGCTCGTCCTCTCTGAGGCTCACTCTACTGCCTTTCGTCGGCGATGGCATGGGCGGCTCGGCCTATTTCGAGCAGATTGTTTCAGTCGCTGAAACCGACCAGCTCGCTAGCCGCAGTAGTATTGCGTCGATAGCTCTGGCTTTCGAGGTCGCCGTCAGGCTTCCGATGGGCAGCGCGCCCTCACGTGGCCGAGCGGCAACGCTGCTACGCGATCTCGAACGACCTTCCGGTTGCTATTCGGGGTCGCGCTTCCCGCTCACACGCCGCCAGTCGAGCACGACCAGGGCGGACTGCAGCGTGATCGTTGTGGCAGACACCGCGCACCACGGACAGAATGTCTCGAGCACGAAGAACTCGTAGTACTTGAGGCGGAGCGTGAAAAGCAGCCCGCCCCTAGGCGCCAAAGCTCGTTCAGAGTAAATCCTTGCAACGAATCGCTGGACGACGAGTATAGTGACAGCAACTGCAAGAACGACAGAAACAATGGCCGCTATTAATAGTGGCAAATGCTTCTTCGTACTGCGATGCGGCTGTTGCATCTTTGTTTTGTACCGTGCAGGTGAGGCTACAGGCGGTCACGACAAGATGATCGTGAAGGCTGTGAAGCGCATCGTTCACAGCCTTCACGGTCTACGCACTCAGCTGGCGCAGTGATAGATGCAACGCCACCAGCCATTGTCATACCCGCCCCAGATGCACACACAGCCCACTTCTTCTTCGCAGCTGTTGCAGCCGTCAGGGCTCGCAATCGCGTCAGTTACGAGTAGAGTTGCCCCACCGAGCTCAGCCTTGTCAAGAGCAATCATGGTACTTTACCCTACATAGACAACGTGAGGCGCGACCTCTCAGCCGCGCCTCACGTCACCTTCTCGCCTCACGTCACCTCCGCTGCAGCTCGATCGCCTGCCTGTACGCCGCAGCCGCCTCTTCCGGCCGCCGCAACCTGTCCAGCACTATCCCGATCGCCTTGAACGACCGCCAGTTGTCCGGCTGGAGCGCCGCCGCCGCTTCGTACGCCGAAAGCGCAGCGGGCAGCTGATCCAGGTGGTTGTACGTCTCGCCCAGGTAGAAGTGCGCCGTGGGATTCTGCGGGTCCTGCTCCACCGCACGCTTGAGCGGCTCAACCGCGTCCTTCCAGCGTCCGCGACGGCAGGCGAGGATGCCCATGGCCACCAGCACCTCCACGTTCGACTCCTGCAGGCGTGCCGCGCGCTTCAGGTCCGCCTCTGCCTGGTCGTAACGCAGACGCGCAGTCAGGATGGACGCCCTGTGCACCAGAAGTGGAATCGAGTCCGGAGCCAGTTCCAGAGCGCGAGTGATCTCCTGGATTGCACCGTCAACGCGCCCCGACTGCTCCAGGGCGTAGGCCAGGTTCACCCTCGCCTCCACGTCCGCGGGATTCTCCGTCACCCGCCGGCGTGACTCCTCGATCGCTGCAGCGAGTGATGGACCGACCACAATTCCGCTCCCCACCAGGCTCGGAGATCCGCCTGCTGGGCTCCTGCGCTCGGCAGCGGCTCGCGCCGCACGCAGGTCTGCAACTACGGCATCGTCTCGGGGGTCTTTGGCTTCCTTCGCGGACATCTATCTGTGTGGAATCAGCTGGAAGGCGCCGCAGTCAGGTGTGGCAGTGCGCCTTTCCGGCATGTGATCAGGCAGGCGCTTCAGGCCTCTAACTCTGCAGTCTCGCTCGCAATCCAGCCCAGGTAACGCGGGAGTCCATCCGCAACCGGCAAAGCCAACAGCTCCGGAACGGCATACGGGTGGAGCTCGGAAAACGCAGACTTCAGATCATTCAGCATAGCGGAGCGCGTTTTCAGAATGACAACCACTTCTCCCTCCACCGACAACTGATCCTTCCATCTGTAGATGGAGCGGGCCTCGGGCAGAATAGTACCGCATGCAGCGAGCCTGCGAGTGACGAGCTCCCGTACGAGGTCCATGGCCTCGTCCGTACTGGAAACAGTTGTAAGCACAACGGCAACTTCCGGAGCATCCGGCATCGCGCAATCGGGAGGCTAAGGAGAGCGGAGGTTCCGGCCGGTCGCCGGTTGTCGGGGGCAAGCTACTCGACAATCACGCGGTGAGGTAGGACGGCGAGGCGAACCCCCGTCCCCCGTCCACCCTCCCCCCTCACCCGTCCCCCGTTACCCGTCCTTGTCTCCCGCCCGCGCCACCAACACCTTTCACCGGCTATGCCCGAAGAAAAGCTGATCGTACGCGGCGCCCGCGCCCACAATCTCCGCAACATCAGCGTCGAGATCCCGCGCGACAGACTTACCGTAGTCACCGGGCTCTCGGGCTCGGGGAAGTCTTCGCTCGCCTTCGACACCATCTACGCCGAGGGCCAGCGACGGTACGTGGAGTCGCTCAGCGCCTACGCACGACAGTTCCTCGGGCTGATGGAGAAGCCCGACGTGGACGTCATCGAAGGGCTGTCGCCCGCAATCTCCATTGAGCAGAAGAGCGCCGGCCACAACCCGCGCTCCACCGTGGGCACCGTAACCGAAGTCTACGATTACCTGCGCCTCCTCTACGCACGCACCGGCACACCGCACTGCCCCAATTGCGGCCGGCCCGTCGCAAGGCAGAGTGCTGCGCAGATCGCTGATGTCGTACTCGACTGGCCGGAAGGCGAGCGAATCGAGATCCTTGCACCGCTCGTGCGGGGCCGAAAGGGTGAGTTCCGCGAATTGTTCGAGACCGTACGCAAGCAGGGCTTCGTACGAGCCGTGGTGGACGGCGAGATCATCGAGCTCGCGAATCCGCCGAAGCTCAACCGCCGGCAGAATCATGACGTCTCCATAGTCGTGGATCGCCTTGTGGTTCGCGCAGACGATCGTGCGCGCCTCACCGATTCGGTGGAAACCGCGCTGCGACTGGCAGAGGGACTCGTGGACGTCGTGCGGCATCCTGCCACGTCAGGCGAAGAGGTCGAGGCCGAGCACGTGCTCTTCTCCGAGAAGTACGGCTGCCCGGATTGCGGCATATCACTTCCCGAAATGGAGCCGCGCCACTTCTCCTTCAACTCGCCCTTCGGCGCCTGTGCTGCGTGCGGCGGACTGGGCGTCCGGCGCGAGGTGAGCGAGGAACTCGTGCTGGGCGACGCGAGCATCTCGATCCTGGAGGGCGTCGTGCTCCCCTGGGGCGAGCCTGACGGTTACCTGCGAAAGGTGATTTTGCCGTCGCTTGCGAAGGAACTGGGCTTCGACCTGAACAAGCCGTGGGGGAAGATTCCGGCAGAGATTCGGAAGGTCCTGCTGCACGGAGTTGACGGTGGCGAGTCAAGGCCGGCGAGTGGCGTTCGCCGTGCGGTGCGTGGTGCCTCACGAGGAAGGAAAGCTGCCAGCACAGGTGAGATGCGCTGGGAGGGGATACTTGCCAGCATTCAGCGCAGGCACGATGAGACGGACTCGGACACCATACGCCTGGAACTGCAGGCGTACATGGTCGCAAAGCCCTGCAATGTGTGCGGCGGCAAGCGCCTCAAGCCCGAGTCGCTCGGCGTAACCGTTGCCGACAGGGGAATCGGTGACGTGGTTGACCTGTCCATCTCGGAAGCCGTTGAGTTCTTCGAGAGTGTCGGCCTCAAGCCGGACGACCCGCGCGGACTCGACGCGGAAGTCGCCGGCCCGATCCTCAAGGAAGTGAGCGAGCGTCTCAGGTTTCTCCTGGATGTCGGGCTGGACTACCTCACGCTCAACAGATCGGCGGAGTCGCTGTCGGGTGGCGAGGCGCAGCGAATTCGCCTCGCAACGCAGATCGGATCTCGTCTCTGTGGCGTGCTCTACATTCTCGACGAGCCGAGCATCGGCCTGCACCAGCGCGACAACGGTCGCCTTCTCGCAACCCTCCAGCGCCTGCGCGACCTCGGCAATACCGTGATCGTCGTAGAGCATGACGAGGAAACGATTCGTGAGGCGGACCATGTCATAGACCTGGGTCCCGGAGCAGGGCGGCACGGCGGCAACGTGGTTGCGGAAGGAACCGTTGCGGACATTGCGAAAGAGCGGGAATCGCTCACAGGTCAGTACCTGAGCGGCAAGCGGGCAGTGGCCATTCCGCCTGAGCGCAGGCAGAAGGACCCGGCACGTGTACTGCGGATCGAGAACGCACGTGAACACAACCTGAAGGGAGTGACGCTCGAGCTGCCGTTAGGGCTGTTCGTGGCCGTCACGGGCGTGTCGGGTTCCGGCAAGAGCACGCTGGTGGAAGACATCCTGCAACGGTCGCTGTCCCGGCACTTCCACCGCGCCCGTGTTATCCCCGGCGCACACGACCGCATCACCGGCCTTGAGCACCTGGACAAGGTCATTGACATTGACCAGGCGCCGATCGGCCGCACACCGCGGTCGAACCCGGCCACGTACACCGGTCTCTTCACGCCGATCCGCGAACTGTTCGCCGAGATGCCCGAGGCGAAGATTCGCGGCTACGGACCGGGACGATTCTCGTTCAACGTGAAGGGCGGACGGTGCGAGGCGTGCCAGGGCGACGGACTGGTGAAGATCGAGATGCACTTCCTGCCCGACGTGTACGTGCCCTGCGACGTGTGCAAGGGCAGGCGCTACAACAGGGAAACCCTGGAAGTCCGTTTCCGCGGCCACAGCATTGCTGATGTGCTGGAACTCACCGTGGACGACGCACTGGAACTCTTCGAAAACCAGCCGCGCATTTCGCAGAAGCTGCGCACACTGCACGACGTAGGACTGGGCTACGTGCACCTGGGGCAGAGTGCAACCACGCTTTCAGGTGGTGAGGCGCAACGCGTAAAGCTCGCCACGGAACTCTCGCGGCGGGACACGGGACGCACACTGTACATCCTGGATGAACCCACCACGGGATTGCACTTCGAGGACGTACGCATGTTGCTCGAGGTGCTGCATCGCCTGGTTGATCGCGGCAACACGGTTCTCGTGATCGAACACAACCTGGACGTCATCAAGACCGCGGACTGGATTGTGGATCTTGGTCCTGAAGGAGGCACACGCGGCGGCTCCATCGTCGCAGCCGGAACGCCCGAGGAGGTTGCATTGGTGGAAGGGAGCCACACGGGGCGCTACCTGGCGCCGATACTCGGTGCGAAGCAGAAGCGGCGGCGGAAGGCGGGGTAGGCGAGGGCGCGGTTGCGTGCGCCGGTGATCGTAGTGCGATTGCCGGCGCTGCAAGCGCTCGATGCCCTTCCGCAATTCCGACGGCACCCGGAACCCTGGCTTGACGCGCAGGGTACGGGGCTCATCGTAAGGCCTCGGAAGCGTCATACCGGTTTCACCTGAACCACGACGCAATGAGACTCCTGCCTCTCGCTGTCATCAGCTTATCGCTGGGCTGTGCATCCCTGGGCGCGCGTGAGGCGCCGCCACCTCCGGGTCTCGCACGAATCACAGGCGTGGTGATAGACAGCGTAACCCGCGCCGGGGTACTGCCAGGCGCCACGGTTGCCCTGCCGGAACTCGCACGGTTCACACACGCCGATGAGCGCGGCCGCTTCAGATTCGACTCGATCCCGCCGGGTCGGCATCTCATCACCGCTTCCCACCCCGCGCTGGACTCCGTTCGCCTCTACCAGCTTTCAGCATCGGTGAACGCGCCAGGCGGGCGCGTGTCGGAAGCGATCGTCGCAACGCCTTCGCCAACGCACGTGTACGCCACCATCTGTGGCGAGGACATGGCCGACTACGGGGTGGACGGGGTGGTGCTGGGAGCTCTCAGGGACTCCCGCAGCGGCTTGCCAGTTCACTCCGGAGAGATCCGGATTCGTTGGTCCGAACTCATACTCGCCGATCAATTTGCGGAGCAGGCGCGCGTTGCCGCCGTGCCCGTGGACTCGGGAGGACAGTTCGCCATCTGTGGTGCATTCGCGGACGCAATCCTCGAGGTGCAGGCCGTACACGGCGATCGCCGGAGCGGAGTGATGCTGCTGCCGGGCGAAGGACAGGTGCTCCGCGCGGTGGACATTGCCCTGGGCGACGGACTCGGGATTTCCATACCGGTTGAGATCACCGATGCTGAAGCAGGCGAGCTGGTACCGGCCGACACAGTTATCTCGGTTCTGCGAGCGGAGGGTCCGGGTGTGGTGGCGGGCCGGGTACAGGCCGGTGGTAGGCCACTGGCCGGCGCCCTGGTGGAACTCGCCGGAGTGGCCCTGCAGGTGCGCACGAACGGAGACGGTGAATTCCGCCTCACGGGTATACCCATCGGCAGCCACTCACTCCACGTGCGCTCACTCGGCTATCGAAATCACATAAAGCCTATCGTCGTCGACACCGAGCTGCGCGACACGATCATTGTTTCGCTGGAGTCCGCCCCCAACACGCTGGACGTGGTGCAGATCATTGGCAGCAGGGCGCGCAGCGTTATGGCCCTGGAAGAAGTGCATCGGCGTTCGCAGCTCGGGATCACGAAGCTGGTTGACATCGAGCACGTCAAACGCGTCGGTCTGTCGGGCGCCCTCCGCATGCAGCCGTTCGTGTACTGGCTGGGGCAGGGTACGCAGCGCGTAATCGCGTTTCGAACCATGGGACGCTACTGCCTGCCCAATATCGTGGTGGATGGAAAGGCGGTTCCCCGCAATACGGTGAACGTGCCGGGTGGCTTCGACCTCGACTTCTGGGTATCTGTGAGCGAGATCGCAGCGGTGGAGTACGTACGGGGAAGTTCGCCGCCTGCGTTCGGTTCCTACATGCAGGACGCGGCGGGGGAAATGGACCCGGGCGGGCAGTGTGGGACCATCGCCATCTGGCGGAAGTAACGCTGGGGGCTGGGCGTTGCCCCGGGGAATTTTCAACGCAAATCGAGCCATTCTGTCTGCAGTGAGATCCTTCTTTCTGGCGGGTCCGCTCTACCGTTAGCTATCTTCCCCCCGCCAACCGCGCCCGAAGCGAAACGCGCGGCCCCACTCCGCCGTACGGATTGCATACTCTACCGCTGGGAGCGCAATGATCACACGAGACGACGTAGAGAGCTTCCTCGACCGCCTCGGCGCCGAGGGAGTGAGCTACACCGAGATCGACGACGGACTCTGGCTACTCAAGCCAGGCGGCGCACTCGATCTGGATGTGGTTGTACACCATTCGCCGCCGGTACTCATTCTGCGGGTGAAGGTGATGAACGTTCCGGACGATGATACAGCTCGATCCAGCCTCAACCGCAGACTGCTCGAGCTGAACGCCACGGACCTCATTCACGGTTCCTATGGCATCGAGAGCGAGGCAATCGTCCTTACAGAAGCCATGGAACTCGCCCATCTGGACTACGAGGAGTTCCTGGCTACCTACGAAAGCATGACACTGGCGCTCGCAGCGCACCTGCGTGAGTTCGCCTCGTACCGTGAGGGCCGCTGAGCATGGGCATCTTTGACAGACTCTCGACGCTCATCAAGTCGAACATCAATGATCTGATCAACTCGGCCGAAAACCCCGAGAAGATGCTGAACCAGATCATCGTTGACATGCGCGAGCAGCTCGGCAAGGCCAAGCAGCAGGTGGCGGCTGCGATCGCCGACGAAAAGCGCCTTCACGATCAGGCACGGGCCGAGTACCAGCTGGCCAGTGACTGGGAGAAGCGTGCGATGCTTGCGGTGCAGGAGGGGCGGGACGACCTCGCGCGTCAGGCACTGGTGCGCCACAACGAGCACCTCGAACACGGCCGCCAGCTGGAGATGACCTGGCAGACGCACCAGATGGAAACCGAGAAGCTCAAGTCTTCGCTGCGTGAGCTGAACGACAAGATCGAGGAAGCGAAGCGCAAGAAGAACCTGCTCATCGCGCGGCAGCGTCGTGCGCAGGCCCAGAAGCGAATTTCCGATACCATGTCGGGCCTGTCCGAGAAGTCCGCGTTCGAGGCCTTCGCCCGGATGGAGGAGCGGATTGATACGGCCGAACGTCAGCTTCGTGCGGCTGCGGAGATCGACGAGGAGTTCACGGGCGACAAGTTGTCCAACGAGTTCCGCCAGCTGGAGCGTGGCTCCGCGTCACTGAGCGCGGACATGCAGCTTCTGGAGCTGAAGCAGAAGATGGGGATGCTTCCCGCGCCCGCGGCGGAGAAACGTGCGCTGCGTTCAGGGGAGAAGGGCTCCGCTACGGATGCCGAGTTCGAGGAGGTGCCGGAGGCAGACGCAGGCTCATCGGAGGAAGAGAAGGAGAGCTGAGCCAGCGGTGTGGTTGGGTAGTCAGCATGGCGGCCGTGATTCTCGCGGCCGCCATGCTGCGTTCAGCGCTGCGGGGAAGTCTACCCTTGCAAGACTAGGTATCGCGACGTACTGTTGCTCTCGACCAAAACGGGGGTTCAGGTACAATGGGACGAGAAACCGGGGGAATGCTGCAGGGAACACTCGGCCTGCTGATTCTCAAGGCGCTGGTAGGCGAGGAGTTGCACGGCTATGGCATAGTGCGTTGGATTCGCCAGGTAAGCGGCGACGCACTGCAGATCGAGGAGGGCTCGCTCTATCCGGCGCTTCGCCGGCTCGAGGATCGCGGGCTGGTAACGGCGCGCTGGACGCTCACTGACCAGAAGCGTCGGGCGCGGTTCTACAGCCTGACTCCGGCGGGCAGGCAGCATCTGCATCAGGATGCATCCACCTGGTTGCACTTTTCCCGCGCAGTGACGCTCGTGCTGGCTGCCGAGCCTTCCGTGATCTGATGGGAGTCTTTCCATGAATGACGCACCCCGCTGGCGACGCTACCTCCGGTTCTGGGGTCCCGACGTGGACGCGGACGTCGAGGACGAACTGCGCTTCCACCTGGAAGAGTCGGCGAGGGACCTGGAGGCGGCGGGATATCCGCCTGACGAGGCGCTCCGGCTTGCAAGTGCCCGATTCGGCGACGTCACTCGACTCCGACGCTGGCTCTCCGCGCGCGACCACCGCAGTCAACGCCACCACCGGAGAATAGAGCACATGGACGCACTTCTGCTGGACCTGCGTTATGCATGCCGCAAGCTCACAATGCGTCCTTCGTTCACAATATCCGTAGTTCTGGTGCTCGCAGTGGGAATAGGTGCGGCAACCGCAATGTTCAGCGCGGTTGACGCGGCAATGCTGCGCCCATTGCCATTCGAGCGCAGCGAACGGCTGGTGATGCTGGATCATGTCAGCATCCCTCACCGTGATTTCGGTTCGGACAAGAGCTTCACTATTGGCGATGCGCGGGGAATGACGGACATGTTTAGCCATGTGGCCGCGTTCGCGCCGGGTGGGCTGAACCTGGGCGATGAGGATTCGCCTGTGCGCGTGCGCGTGGCGCTCATCACTACCGACCTTTTCCCCATGCTTGGCGTCGGGCCGGCGAGTGGAAGAGGGTTCGTGGAAGAGGAGGGAACGCTCGAGGGTCCGCGCGTTGCCATCATCTCGGACGGGCTGTGGCGTCGGCAGTTCGGCGGTGATCCCAACCTGGTCGGCCGTGACGTGAGGCTGAACGAAATCCCGCACCGGGTGGTGGGAATCATGCCGCCGCGTTTCGGGTTTCCGCAGGATACCGAGATCTGGATGCCGTTGGCCGTACCTAACGAATTCTCTCGATGGGAGCCGTTCGGTCAGTACCTGCCGTCCACCACACTCGCCCGGCTGGCGCCCGGCGTCACCGTGGAGCAGGCCGCGAATCGCGTATACAACGCAGTCCAGGCCAGGCTCGACCAGGAACTGGACAGTTCACCGGGCGAATTCGCCAGATCCTATCGCGAAGCGCTCGTGGGCAACAGGCGAACCGCGCTGCTGGTTCTCATGGGTGCAACAGCACTCCTGCTTCTCGTGGCCTGCGCCAACGTCACGAACCTCCTCCTGTCCCGAACGGCGGAGCGCCGCTCGGAGATAACGCTGCGTTCGGCTCTCGGAGCCAGTCGCGGCAGGATCGTGAGGCAACTGCTGGTGGAGAGTGTCATGCTCTCGGGCGCAGGTGGACTTCTGGGAGTGCTGGTTGCCAGGGCAGGGCTTGGCATGCTCACATCGCTCATGCCTGCCGTGCTGGCCGGAACCGTACCGGCAAGGCTCGACATGCGGGTGCTCTCATTCTCGCTGGTCATCGCGATCGGCACGGGGTTGTTCGCCGGCCTCTGGCCGGCGCTGAGCGCATCGCGCTCTGATCCAAACGATGTGGTGAAGGCAGGTGGCGGCAGCTCCTCCGCGCGAGATGGTGCACGCGTGCGACGCACGTTCGTTGTCGCACAATTGGCTCTTGCGCTCACGATGGCCGTGGGTGCAGGCCTCATGCTCCGCAGCCTCGATACCCTGCTCAGCACCGACAGCGGAGTGCGCGCCGAGGGCGTGGTCACAATGGAACTTTCGCTCGCCCGCGCCGCCTTTGATACGCCGGAAAAGAGCAGGCAGTTCGTAACCGGCGTGCTGGAGCAGCTAGAGGCTTCACCAGGAGTGACCTCGGCTGCGATGGTGAATGAACTTCCCATGCGCGGTGGGGGAGGCGTCCGCTTTCAACTCAAACCCGTTGAGGACGATGGTGAACGGGTAATGGGGCAGGAGATCCGGGTGACACGCGACTACTTCGACGCGCTCGGAATTCCATTGCTGAGCGGCAGGCTGCCGCAACCGGCGACAGACAGCGGCGCCCCAGGGGAAATGGTGGTCAATCGCGAATTCGCCCGACTCTTGTGGCCGGATGAAGATCCGATCGGAAAGCAGTACACACTCATGGAGCCCATTCCGCCGCGCACAGTGGTAGGCGTAGTAGGCGATGTGCGCGGCCAGACGCTGGCGGAAGCTGCAATTCCGCAGATGTTCGCACCGCTCGAGGAAGGTGCCGGGCGTAATCTCACGGTCATAGCGCGCGGCGCCGGATCAGCTTCGGCACTCGGTGCCCTGATGACGAACGCCGTGCGGTCGGTGAATCCGTCGCAGGCAGTATTCAACCTCCGTCCAATGGACGAGGTAATAGCCGGCGGCATCAGGCAGCGACGCACGAATACACTGCTCATCACCTTCTTCGGCTTGATTGCAGTGGTGCTTGCGGCAATCGGCGTGTACGGCGTCGTGTCCTACGGCGTAACGCGGAGGTCTCGCGAAATCGGAATCCGGATTGCGTTGGGCGCGAATTCCCGGAGCGTACTGGGGCTCGTGATGAAGGAAGGTGTGATCATGGCCGTGGCGGGCATCATGCTTGGATTGCTGGGTGCCTGGGCGTTGCGACGGGTGCTGGAGAGCATGCTGTATGGAGTTGAGCCGGGTGATCCGGTGGCTTTCGCTGGAGCGGTCATGAGCCTGATGGTGATCGCTGTTCTCGCAACGCTGCTGCCGGCGTGGCGCGCGCTCCGGCTGGACCCGACGCTTACGATGAAGTCGGAATGAAGAAGACAGCCGGCCTGTGCCGGGTGGACCTCACGATGTGACTTGCGTTGACGCTTCGCCGGCAAGCCGCTCACGATGACGGTCGCGGCCATCCGTATTGACCCGCGGTGCGATAGTATTCGTGTGCCAGCCGGACTGAAGGAGTCCGGCGGCGGGTTTCTCGTCGCCTGACGAGGCACCCCACAGTACCACTCACCGCACAGGCATCGCCACAAATGTCCGGCCGCCGTCTATTGCTGCTTGCCGAACAGAGCTTCGGCCCAATGTCATCCAAGACCGCCAACGCAGCCATCCGGTACATACCGGAGCAGGTTGTTGCAGTGGTGGATTCAGCGCTTGCCGGTCAAACGGCACAACAGGTACTCGGCTTCGGTGGTGACATCCCCGTAGTCGGAACACTCGAAGAGGGATTGCAGCGGAACCCCACCGTTGCAGTTGTGGGTGTTGCGCCATCCGGTGGCAGGCTGCCACAGGAGTGGCGGGCGCTCATCGGCGGGAGCATCGCTGCCGGGCTCGATATCTTCAGCGGCCTCCACATCTTCATTGGAGACGACCCTGAGTTCAGCAAGCTGGCGCGCGAGAAGAACGTTCAGATCCTGGACGTCCGTCGTCCGCCTCCAGACCTTCCGGTATCCACCGGCCTCGTGCGGAACCTGGACGCCACCATCTTCCTGGCAGTTGGCACGGATTGCAACGTGGGCAAGATGACGGCGCAGCTGCAGATTCGTGATGTCATGCGCAAGCAGGGCCACCGGGTGGGCTTTGCGCCAACCGGGCAAACCGGAATTCTCGTTGAGGGTACCGGCATTGCGGTGGATGCAGTTGTTGCAGACTTCATTGGTGGCGCCGCTGAACGAGTGACGATAGAGGCGGCAAGGGACGCTGACATGGTACTCGTGGAAGGACAGGGATCCATGGTACATCCGGGCTACTCCGGCGTTACCCTCGGACTCACGCATGGCAGCATGCCTCACGCGTTCCTTCTGTGTGGCCAGCCTTCCAGGTCCACCGTGAAGCACAACGACTGGCTGCCCACACCGTCGCTCACCGATCTCATCAAGCTGTATGAGGCTACCATGGCGCTCATCAGGCCCGCGCCGGTGATCGCGGTGGCGCTGAACACCTTCGATCTCAGCGACGCCGCCGCTCGTGAGGCGATTGCCGCTGCGGAGAAGGAAACCGGGCTACCGGCCACGGACCCGGTTCGATACGACCCCGCCCCTCTCGTTGACGCTCTCGTGGAATTCCACAACAAGCGCACGGCGGGCTGAACAACTGCAACGCGCTCGCACGGTTTCGCGCGCGCTGCAACGATGACACTCGGCCTGACGCGAAGGTGTAGGGTGCTGCATGCCGCTGCACCTTCCCTCAGGCACCACTGTGCTCCATGCATCCGGCACAGTCACGCCGCCGGACGCCAGCCGTTCGCCAGCGCCGGCTGGGCTGCGGTTGCCCGATGCGGCAGCCGACTTCCGCGGCGCCTCACACGAGCATTCGCGCCGCCTGCTCGTGATGTGGAACGTTCGCAAGGCATGGCGCTCCGGCTCCAGGCACATCCCCTCGCCACAGTACGTTCTCCGCGGCTGCTCACTCGCACTCGATGAAGGCGAACAGCTTCTCGTTGCCGCTGAACGCGGTGCCGGTGCCACCACGCTCCTTCTCGTTGCGGCGGGCATCGCGCGGCCGGACTCGGGTTTCGTGGCAGGTCCGTGGCGCGAGGGAGCAGGATTCGTCAGGTTCGTTCCCACTACGCCGGCCATGCCCTCGTCCTGGACACCACGCGACGCCGCCACTGCCGGTGCAGGGTCCCGCTGGCCTGCTGCAGCCGCAGTCACCGCAGTGGAGCGTGCGCTGCGGTTCAACGGCATCGCGGAGGTAGCCGACGTGGAACTGCGAAGGCTCCCCGTGGCAGCAGCCTGGCGTGCGTCCGCAGCGGCTGCTCATCTCTCGGGCGCGAGACTCATACTCATGGATCGCGAGCCGGATGATGCCGTCCTCTTGCCGGCGCAGATCCAGCCACTCGCGGTCGCCGAGCCCGTGGTGTTCGGAAGTGCAGTACTTCGCGTGGTTCGGCCGGATTCGCATATTCGACAGGACACGTGCACTCTGCACCTGCGGAATGGGGAACTCGTGAGCCGCAAGAGAGGCTGAACGTTGCCGTTGCGAACGATCGCATCCCGCCCGGTGAACTGAGTGTGCGCCCGTGCTACGTTTGTGCATCAGGCGCAGCCGAATTCCCTGATGGAGAGCCGGAGATTTCTGCCGGCCGTACTTCCACCGAAGTTCGCGTAGCCAGGAATGCCCCAGTTTCGTCTATACAACACGCTTAACCGACAGGTTGAGCCATTCGTTCCGGCCGACGGGCACACCGTACGGCTCTACACGTGCGGCCCTACCGTGTACAACCCGGCACACCTCGGCAATTTCCGCACGTTTCTCTTTGAAGACCTGTTGCGCCGCACGCTGCGCATGGCCGGCTGGAACGTTGAGCAGGTGATGAACCTGACCGACGTAGACGACAAGATCATCCGGAGGGCAGACGAAAAGGGTGTCTCCATCAGCGAGATCACCGAGCCGATGACGGAGATCTTCATGCGTGATCGGCAGTGGCTGCGAATCGAGGATGCCGAGCACTATCCGAAGGCAACGGAGTACGTGCCGCAGATGATCGCACTCGTGCAGCGCCTGCTGGACACCGGCGTTGCATACAAGGCCGAGGATGGATCGGTGTACTTCGCAATCGATCGCTTTCCGGGGTACGGCCGCCTGTCGAGGCTCGATACGCGCGAGATTCGCTCCGGTGCCCGGGTTGCGCAGGATGATTATTCCAAGGAGAACGCGCAGGACTTCGCTTTGTGGAAGGCCGCGAAGCCGGAGGACGAGCGCACAGGTGCTGCGTGGGACGCGCCGTTCGGCCGCGGTCGCCCCGGATGGCACCTGGAGTGCTCGGCCATGGCCATGGAGATACTCGGCGAAACGCTTGACCTGCACTGCGGTGGCGTGGACCTGATCTTCCCGCACCACGAAGACGAGATTGCGCAGTCTGAGGCGGCTACGGGCCAGACATTCAGTCGGCACTGGTGCCACGGCGAGTTTCTGCTGATAGATGGCGCAAAGATGGCCAAGCGCGTTGGGAACGTGCGCAATGTGTCCGACTTGAGGGAGCACGGTTTTACCGCTGCCTCCGTTCGTCACGCGATGTTCTCCACGCATTACCGGCAGCAGCTGAACCTGAGCGGAGATCAGCTGGAGGCGTCGCTTCAGGCAACGCGGCGACTGGCGGAGTTTGTTGCGCGGCTGGAAGGTGCGGCGGGCGGCACTGCAGAGCTGGCAGAGGCGGCGGTCCGGATGGAGGCCGAAGTGAAAGCGGCGTTGTTCGATGATCTGAATGGGCCGCGGGCCGTGGCTGCAGTGTTCGATTTCGTGCGAGCGGGGAATGCGGAACTCGATCGCGGTGGAAGTGACGTGGCGGCGCTGCAGCGCGCTCGTGAGGCGCTTGGCGTGGTGGATTCGGTTCTGGATATCGGGCCGCGGCCGACTTCGGGGCAGGGTGAGGGCGGGACCGGCGTGTTTGCGCTGGATGGCGGGGAGGTGCCTCACGACTTGCTGCGCTGGGCGGAGGAGCGCCTGGCCGCGAGGGGTAGTGCAAGGCAGGCGCGGAACTTTGCCGAGTCTGATGCAATCCGGGATGAGCTGCTGGCGCATGGCGTGGAGGTGAGGGACACGCCAGAAGGAGCGAAGCTGGTGTTCGTGCGGGCTGGTACGTAGGTACCTGATCGGCGGAACTGGAGAGTGCGAAGTGAGGTATTATCGGCCGTTGACGAGTCATCCGGACCCGGCTATCCTACGGCTCTTGCGCAGCTTGCCGGCTTGCTGACGTAGCTCAATTGGCAGAGCACTCGATTTGTAATCGAGCGGTTGCGAGTTCGATTCTCGCCGTCAGCTCTGAAGTGAGGGCAACGTACCGGTGCGTCGGGATGCACCCGTGCCGGCCGCTTCGCAGTCATGACCGGTGGGGTACCCAAGTGGCCAACGGGATCAGACTGTAAATCTGACGGCGCAAGCCTTCGAAGGTTCGAATCCTTCCCCCACCATTATCAGTACGGTTCAGCGGTTGCGGAGAGATGCCGGTGCATGGCTTCCGCGGGAGTAGCTCAGTTGGTAGAGCGCCAGCCTTCCAAGCTGGATGTCGCGGGTTCGACCCCCGTCTCCCGCTCTAGGATCGAAAGGAGCAAGTGAGTGCGGTCCGAGCGCCGATGGCAGGCGTCGGACCGCACTTGCGTTCGGGGTGATCGGTGAGGGAGCCGCTTGCATGGCTGGCCAGCCAATGCTACGTTTGAGGTCTGCCCCGAAAAGGTACGATTGCGTCGTGTAGCAGCGGCGGTTCGGTCCGGCTCCGGCAGACGCCGCTCGCGTAGCTCAGTCGGCAGAGCACACCCTTGGTAAGGGTGAGGTCACCGGTTCGATCCCGGTCGCGAGCTCTTCGCCCCCGTACGACGCCGGGGTCGGGGTGCTCATCGGGCACGTGAGACAATCTGCGGACGGCCGAGGAGTTGCCGATGGCGCGCGCAGTTGCGCAGTCGCCCGGTTTCTCAGCGTGCCGTCCGGCGCGTCGTAGAGCCAACAACCTCAATAGCAACTCTTCAGGATCAACGGACCATGGCCAAGGCGAAATTTGAGCGTACCAAGCCGCACGTGAACGTAGGAACGATCGGGCACGTGGATCATGGCAAGACGACTCTTACGGCAGCGATCACGGCGATCCAGGCACAGAAGGGCTTGGCTAGCAAGGTTGCATTCGACCAGATCGACCGTGCTCCGGAGGAGCGCGAGCGCGGCATCACG
>DATGOL010000118.1:0-39185 GCA_035306065.1 Gemmatimonadales bacterium
CACACCCTCCCCGTCCCATGGCCTTATCACCGCTCGGCCGGCTGCCGAGTTATGGGTACCTGACGCGATGCGTGCACTGGTCATGGCAACCTCAGGACGCTGACTGAACCACAGGCGCAATTCTCGCGGCGCTGTCGTAACCGTGCTGTTCTTCGCAGGCTCGCTGCGCAACAGGTGCAGGTGACGCACCACAGGCAGTGCGTTTGCCATGGTCACAACGAACATCAGGAATACCGCGGTTGCGCCCAGTAAGGCGAACGGTGCAGACCGACGATTGAACGATCGCATCAGCATAAGTCAGATCTCCCAGTTGGAGAGGAGCATTCCGCGCTCAGGCCGGCTTTCCGCGTAGCCCGCGAGTGTCATCCGCAGGTCGGTCCACCGCACCCTGGCACCCCCATTCACAAGTTGCCGATAGGCGTCGGGGTACTCTCCCTGAACTCTTACGGATGCAGCGCGCGTGCCGCTGCGCCTCGCGAAGTCCGCCACTGCGGACATCATCTCGTGCATGTCTTCCTCTTCCTGCAACACGAGCTTGAGCACGCGCAGCTCATCGCGCGAGCGGCCCTCCACGAGCGGCACGCTGTGACAGAGCGCAAAGCCCACCAGGCTGCCATCTCGCTCGAGCAGCACCGTATCGCCCAGGGACAGACTGTCGGTGATCTCGATCTCCCTGGCAAAGTCGTAGCCGGGGCGTACTCGCCGGGTGAGCTCCGTAATGGCAACCATCGTTGCGTCTCGTGCGGCCGGCGTCAGGCGCCCGAGCAGGCGGGCGGGACGCACCTGTCCGAGCGCGGTGACCACAAGCGTGATCGTCAGGCGCTGCGGGTCGAACCCCAGCGTGGAGTAAAAGCCGATGTTGTCCATCGTGCGCGGCATCGTCTCGAGCCCGATCACCGTTGCCCCCTGCTCCTTCAGCCACTCCACCCCGGATTGCACCACGATCCTGCCCAGCCCTATGCCCTGCATATCGGGGCGGACAGCCAGCGGACCCATCCACCCTTCCACACCGGACATATGAGCAATGTTGAAGCCCGCAATCGCATTCCGCTCATCGCGCCAGAGCATGGCTCCCGCACCGGCATCATCCATTGCGTAGCGCCACACGAGCGGATTCAGGTGCGGCACCCGCACCCCAACCATCCCGTCGCGACGATACCGGTCGGAGAAGGAATCGCTGAACACATCGTTCAGCTCGGCGAGGTCGTCACGACGGATGGGAAAAGGACCCTTCACGTCGCGCGCAGTGCGCCAGCCACGCGCAATGGTCATGATTCGTCTTCCACGCTCGAACCGCCAAATTCCAGAGCATCGCTCACCAGCGCACCAGCCAGCACGAGTTCAGCGTCCGCGTCCACCTGATGGACCACGGAACTGCCCGTTTCCTCGTCGTATTTCACCTCCACCACGTGATCCACCCCCTCACGAACGGATTCGATATGTGTAATCAGGATTATCTGCTCGAATCGATCCTGGATCCGGCGCAACAGTTCCACAACGTTAAGACGACGAGCCTCATCCAGTGAGCCGAACACTTCGTCCAGAACGAGCAGCGAGAAGTTCTGCCCCGCCCGCTCGGCAATCAGCTGCGATATCGCCAGGCGGAGCACGAGGTTGGCAAGGTCTTCCTCGCCGCCCGAAATCACCGGCTTCGGAATTCCATCCTCAAGCACAACCACGTTGTACTGATCGTCGAGTTCCAGTTCAGCATACCGCGAATCCGTGAGCTCAGCGAGGAATCCGCTGGCAATCTCGGACAGCTCCGGGCGAAGCTGAAAGTTGAGATCCGTACGCAGGTCCGAGAACGAGCGGTCAAGCTCCTCGTGCAGTCGCCTGTCGCTCTTCAACGCGGCAAGACGCTGCTGAACGCGCTTTAGTTCCAGCTCGTCACGCTCGGCCGATTCCAGAGCCTTTCGGGCAGCGGCAAGCTCTCCCGCGGCCTGCACGGAAACCAGTTCGGCATGCCGCACGGCAACCTCTGCCGCCTCCACCTGCATACGCAACTCCTGGAAGCCCGCTTCATCGAGCCGGATTCCAGCACGCTCCGCGGATATCAGCTGCACACGTGCCGACACATTCGTTATGCGCTCCTCGATGGCAGCCAGCTCCGTCGCGAGCCTCGGGGCACGATCCACGAGAACTGCAAGACGGCTGCTCTCATGCTCGAGCGGCGTGAGGCGGTCAACTTCAGCCTTCCGCTCGGCGTGATGCCTTGCGTCATAGCCGGCAGGAAGTTTTGCCAGTTCCAACCCGAGCGCCTCGAAGCGGGAATCTCTCTCCACCAGCTCCGCCTTCACCTGCGCGAGCTCGGCAAGCGCCGCCTGGATCCTCGCGAGCCGGCGCTCCAGGCCCTGCACCTCCGCCTGACGCGCGCGACGCGCTTCGTCTGCGTCCGCCACGGCCTGCGGTGTTCCGGACAGCTGCTGCAGGCGATCCTTGAAATAGTTGCCATCCACCTCAACCGTCTCCAGCTGCTCGTCGAGCATCTCGAGCACACCGGCAAGGTTGTCGCCCAGCGGGCGTGTGCAGGTGGGACACGGGCTTTCAGGTCCGAGGTCAGCAACCTGGTCGCGCTGCTGCTTGAGTTCGCGCCACTGTCGAAGCAGCGAGTCTCGCCTGGTTTCCGCCTCCTGCCGGTCGCGCACCCAGGTAGTTCGCAGCTCTTCCGCGGCAACCTCCGCCGCAGCCAGCGCCTCACGAGCAACATTGAGCTGCTCCAGCGACTCGAGCTCCAGCTCCGGTGCACTCTCCAGCTTCTGCAGGCGCTCCCCCAGGCGGCCGCGGTCAGCGCTTACCTGCGCAACGGACTGTTCCAGGGTCTGACGACGCCCCTCCTCGCGTGCCATCCCGTCCAGCAGAGCCAGTTCCTGCCTGAGCGTCGCGAAGGACGCGAGGGACACCGCCAGCTCTGCCTGGCGCGTGACCGCGAGTTGAGCCTCCTGCAGCTCAGCCCGCAGCCGCTCCGCCTCCCTCCTTGCACCCGTGAGCTCGCCCTCGAGCAGCGCACGGTCGGAATCGAGCTGCCGAATGCGTTCACGATCCTTCCCGGCCACCTCCCAGCGCGGTGCAAGCTCCGCCCGAACGCGCTCTGCACGCATGCGCGCATCAACCGCTTCCCCATTGCGTATGTCCGCGTCTGCCAGGCGCGTTCTCGCTTCGGCAAGTGAGCGCGCAACGCTTTCCGCGTCCGGCATTCCGCCGGCCAGCCCCTGCATCTCGGCGCCGATCAGCCGTCGACGGTCTCGCGTAAGGCCCTGCGCCGTTCGGAGCTTCTCGTATCCCAGCACACGCGAGAGAAACTGAGCACGTTCTGTCGGCCCCATGGCCGCCATCACGTTCAGCTCCTTCTGACCGGTGAAATACGTGTTGAAGAACTCGCTGCGCGTCATGCCCAGCCGGCGCTGCAGCACTTCGGTGACGGCGGTTATGGAGTTGGCAATCGGCTGGCTCGCGCCGTCGAGGAACAACTCGGCATTCGTGAGGCCGCGAACCACCCTGTAGCGATGGCCGGCAAGCTCGAAGTCCAGCTCCACTCGAACCGGAGCCCGCGCGCCTGCTCTGGCATGACGTATGGAATCCCGGGTGCCACGTGCCGCCGCGTTACCGTACAGTGCCCAGGCAATGGCCTCCAGAATGGTTGTCTTTCCGGAGCCGTTTGCACCGATAATCCCGATAATGCCCGTGTCGAACACCACATGCGTTTCCGCATGCTGCCGGAAGTTGACGAGCCTGAGGCTATTCAGACGCATACGCTTCCCGGATGCTCATGAAATGGACCCCGGGGGGCTGCCGGCGCCACTCGTCCCGTTCCCGTGATCCTCCATGGAACGCCGAAACAACTCCGGATCATCACCTGGTGAAGCGGCGCCCGGCGGTGCCGACTCTGCCACCTTCTGCCGCGCCGGTACGTCGTCAATGTCGAATTCGGCGCCTGCACCGGCGCTACCGTCCTGCCCTGTCTGCATGGCAAGCGCCTCTGCGCGCGTCAGGTAGCCGAGGCCCAGTTCAACGAGTGCATCGCGGTTCACATCGTTGGTGAGAACACGCGTCTTCAGCTTCTCGCGAACGATGTCGTGCAGGGACGGACGTTTCCCGGGGGCACCCGAAACCACGATGCGGTTCACCTGCGGCCTGCGTGTATCCAGGTGGAAGTGCAGTGCGCGACGGCGAACGTCCCGAATGAACCTGTGGTCCAGTTCCCGCACGACATGCCGCGGGATGTCGCGAACCAGCAGCCTGACGATTGCATCGTCCACACCGCCGGGTACCGTCTCGACTGCGCTCGCTATCGCATCATCCACTTCCGCTGCGGAGAGCCCGCGGGCATCCAGTTCCGGCAGGTCCAGTATGTGGCGGGAGCGAGGGAGGACATGAAATGTTCGCGTGCCCGAAGCGAGATCATACTCCACGATTCCCTTGCCCTTCAATCCTGCCTGACGTGCCTCCCTCAACTCTCCCCAGATGTCGTGGCTCGTATAGTCAATCGAGCCCGCGTACCACGCGCCTGGCGCAACCTCCCTGTGCACGTGGTAGTGGCCGAGTGCCACGTAGCTCCATTCGCCGGCATGCAGGTCTTCGCGCGCGATCTCGAACGCTGCACGATCGGATGGCATGGCCGAAGCAGGCAGCATCCCTTCCACCTCGCCGTGCAGCAGGAGCACGTTCCATCTCGACCCCGCACCCGCCTCCGGCTCCAGCGCAATCGACTTGCGACCGAGCATGTCCGGTACGGCGAGTATCGAAAGATCGAGGTCGCTGAATCTGAGATGCTTCGGCTCTCCATCCACCACTTCCACTCCGAGTTCCGCAAACAGCCGCAGAATGCTTCCCGTCTCGGCGCTTCTGGGAGTGTCGTGGTTACCGGCGATCATTACGACCGGCGTATTGGGCAGGGACTGACGAAGGCGCTGAAACTGCAGGAAGGCGTGTACTATCGCCTGGTTCGTGGGGCGAACGGAGTGGAAAACGTCGCCTGCAATCACCACCAGCTCCGGATCGAGCGCGACTACCCGATCGATGGCATGCTGGAAAGTTCGCGCAACGTCCGCCTCACGCTGGTTGATACCAGTAGGCGTCTGCCGCTGGAACTGCCGGAAGCCAAGGTGGAGGTCGGATAGGTGAACGAGTCGCATGCCGGGCGGGCGGTACGGGCGTCAGGTGCGGGCAGCCACGCAGCGCACCGGCGCGATGGGCGGCACAACCCGAATACTCGCCGAAGTGCAGCTAATTGTCCACCTGTCTTAGCGCCTGCGATGCATGCGTCGTAACGGTCATCGGCGAGGCGGTACTGCCGGCAGGCGGAGAGTATGTGCTCACGGTGGTGGCGAACGCGGCCGCATGCACCAGCCATCCGCTGCGTCTGTTCAGCGTGGCCGAACCGGAGATACTGCCGGTGGTCTCTACCGTTACGCCGCTGGCAAGGGACTGCGCTGCTGCCACCGGCGAACGCGCCAGTGTGCCGGCAATGGTTATGAATGCCAGGTCTCCATTGTCCGAAATGGAGTCCAGAGTGAACGTGGCGCGAAGCATTGCGGCCGGCCCCTCGGCCTGGCCGGCGACCGGAACGGGTATCGTCTGCAGCCACGAGCCTCCCACCTGAACCGGTTCCGGCGGAAAGAGTGCCGGCATCCTGGAGAAAAGCGAGCTCAGCTCGGGGGCAGGCAGGCCGCCGGACTGCATGACGCTTGCGCGTCCGTTGGGGGCAATGTGCATCAGCACCCGCTGTCCCCTGAGCCTGCGGCGAAGCCTGTTCGCCTCACGACCGCCCTCGTCAGGCTCCATTGACACCTCGGCCGAATCCGTGATCGCAGAGACCGTGGCACCTTCCGGCTCCGACTTCAGCACCATGGCCGTAGTGTGAACGGTTATCTCCGTAACCATGGTCATCGTGCGCTCATCATCCGCGCTGCGCCGCGTTGCCTCCATGGAGGTACGCTGGTCGAGCTGCAGCCGCACGGTGTCTCCCGCGTGCGGCCTTACCTGGAGGGACACCATCTGCGCTCCGGCCGTGCCGGCATTGCCGTACGCGATGCCGAGCGCCACCAGCGCCACCATCAGCACTGCCCTCACGATGGCCATGCCAGCCGGCTCACCGCTTCATCCGTTCCTGGTGCCACGGAGTCCGCAACTGTCTCAGAAACCATAGGGATCATCTGACGGGGCTCGCCTGAGGTTCGCTGGCGCTTCGGGGGCGCGTGCCTCACGAGCAGATACCTTCGTGCGAAGCTGGCTGAGAAAGTAGTCCTTCACCGCTGCCGGACGAGCGCGCATCGTTGCGTTCCGCGCGCGAATCACCTCCTGCTCGTCGTGCAGCGCTACCGCGTCCTGCACCACCGAAAGCTCCAGAGATGGATCCAGCCGGCGCAAATCGCGCAACACCGCCACTTCAAAGCCAACCTCCTCCGCCTGCGGATACTTCTCAGCACCATCCCGCCCCCGCATCACCGCCGGGCGCGGAAATCGAACAAAGATCGGTTGTGTGAAGTGCGGGTGCCGCACCATCAGTTGCCCCTTCTCGAGTGTTGCCAGCCTGGTGCGAATGGCAGGCGTGAGCACAGCGTATCCCGGCGTTGCGAGCTCGTCAGCGTCCATCCTGCCATACAGCGCCGACCCCGAATTGCCCACCACCCTGCGATGCACCTGTGAGCGAAACTGTTGCGCCGCGAAGAGAACCATGCCCAGGTACCTGCCTCGCTCCGCGATGTCGAGCAGCATCTTCCGCACGTAGGTATCGGGGCCATCGCCTGGAGCGTACTTGTTGAGCTCGTCCACGAACACCACTACATGGTCCACACCAAGGTTGCGCTTCTCCAGATGCTCCCGAAGCTTCGATACAACTCGCGCGAATATCAGGTCCTGAGCGTCTTCCTCCAGCAGCGCGACGTCCACCACATACACCGTCCGATCCTGGAAGGTGCCGAACGGCAGGTCCGACACGTCGCCGTGGTCGGTGACGAGGCCCGCGCAGCGTGTGGACAGGTTCGATAGACGGTTTCGAACCTTCCGAATGGTTGCAATGTGGTGGGTGCGCCAGCTGTCCCCTGAACCGCGGCCCTCCATTGCGATCAGCAGGTCGCGGAACCACTCCTCCAACTCACCGAAGGTGCGCACCCGGTAGCGGCGCTTCAGCAGCGGGTCCGTGAAATCGCGATCGATCACACGCTCGTGAATGAAATCGATCAGTGCGTCCGCCTTCGCGTCCACGTCATCCTTGTTCAGGAGAACCTCTGCGAACTGGAGAACCTGCTCGAGCCCCCATTGCAGGGGCAGAACATT
The DNA here is from genome assembly GCA_035306065.1 of Gemmatimonadales bacterium. Classification (GTDB taxonomy): domain Bacteria; phylum Gemmatimonadota; class Gemmatimonadetes; order Gemmatimonadales; family Gemmatimonadaceae; genus JBBQHX01. Next base: position 7,276 of record DATGOL010000118.1, read on the forward strand.
CTCCTGCAGCGACTCGTGCGATCGCAGGGTTGCCAGTGCGGTGCCGCGCGGGTTGTACGGTGCGTAGTACTGCACCTTCTCGAACGGACTGGCCGGAACCTGCAGTTTGTCGTAGATGGCGCGGTCCTGTTCGCTCAGGTCTCCGGGGAGGTCCAGGTAGCACAGGTCGGGGCCCTTTACGTTGAAGCAGACGGCGGCCACGGATCCCTTGCTCGCGGGGAAGTGCGCGAACAGAGATTGGAGAATCCACTCCACGGCGCTCGTTTTCGTGGCCAGCCCCGAGACTCCGCTGATGTTCAGATGGGCTGCCTCAGGGCCGAGTAGAAAGTCGGCGTCGAGCATGATGGGGGATTCCATGCCGCCGGCATGGTAGACGCCGATGGGGATGCCGGTACGGTTCTCTCCGTCACAGTACGTGTCCATGCGCAGCGCCACGCTCACGTCTGCGTCGTCTGCCAGGAACACCTCACCCATGGGCACGGGTTGCAGAGGTTCTTCCGGGATCTGCCGGAGCACCGCTGCGGTGTAGAGGCGAATCTCCGTTCGTTCCGTGGCTGCGGACATGGCGGAGGCGGGAGATCCGTCATGCCCAAGTACGTCGTGCAGCGGGCTTACCAGGTCGGTGTAGCCAAAAGCTTCGGTAACCACGCCGAACACCGTTGGGATCTGGCCGTTCACGGGCGTGCGACCGGTCACCTTGACGATTGTGCCGATGCCGACCGGCGAGTCAAGCGCGGTCCAGAAGTGGAACTCGTGTGGTGTGTTCGGCCGTCGCTCCGTTGCGACGACGCGGCCCAGGGTATTGCCTTCCTGATACATTCTGCGAACGAGAGAGTGCTCCGCTCCACGAGGTCGTTGCGGATTCGGAGGGAAATCTATGTGGGCACGGGGTGGCCGGTGTGCCGGAGGGCACTTTACCCGTTCCTGATTACTGCCGAAGCGGGCACAACCGTCTACGCAATAGCCCGCAGATACTCCTCACAGTCTCTGATCGGATAAATCATCCGATCCCAGCGCGCGTCAGGAAGCGCCAGCGGCGAGACCTCCGCCAGAATCCAGCGCGAGATCCTGTTCGCGCGCAGGGTGGTGTCTGCCGGGCTCTCACCGATTGCCTGGGGATCCGCGGCCTCCACCCGCACGAGCCCCCAGAAAGGGTCCTGACCGGACGGGTTTCGCAACCTGAGGTACCAGCTTGCGACAGGCGGCCGGTTTCCCGGCGAATGGTCCAACCGGAACACGCTGGAGCGTTCGCCCGCCTGCAGACGCAGTACCCGAACCAGGTGCTCCTGCCTCACGTACAGCGTGCGGTGGCTTTTCACTATTCCGGTGGCGCAGGTCGAGCGAACCACCGCGTCATGGCGCTTCAGACTTCCATCGAGTGCGAGCATGCGCCCGTCGCTTTCGCACCAGTCTGCGGCCAGCTGTTCCTCGAGCGCCTCACGACGCTCCTGCACCATGTGCACTGCCCGCTCGCTCATGAGCATCGGGTGCGAATCCGAGGGACCCGGCTCATCGTTCCCGTCGAGATCGGCAAGATCGGGGAAGTTCGCTTCCAGGTGAGCCCAAAGCGCCTGGGGCAAAGCCCGCCGCGACGCCAGCACCAGCCGCTCGATGCGCACGCCTCCGGGCCAGACAACCAGCCGCCTGTCCACCCTTTCGCGAATCACCGCAGCCACGGTTGCATGCACGATCGGCGCACCATCGACGTAGGCGAGTACGCGACTGCGCTGTGTCCCATCCAGAAAGGCATGGAAGCCAGCCTCACGTTCACCTGCCACCGGCACGGCTTTCAGTTCGGCACCCTCTACAACGTGCGCCTCGGCCATGCGCGCAGGTTCCCGCACGAAAGACGACGATAGTTCGAGTAATGATTCCCCGTCAGGCGGATTGACCATGATCCGTTCGAAATCCGCCAGCGATCGAAGTGCGGCACGATAGCCTACGCTCCTCAGCCGCGTCATCCGTTTACCAGGCCGACAGCCACTCCGTCACCCATCGGTATGATGGTTGACGTCAGGCGAGGGTCGGCGGCAAGCCTTCGGTTGAACTCCCGAAGGGCGAGAGTGGCAGGATCATTCACCGACTCATCGAGAACCCTGCCGCCCCAGAGAGCGTTGTCGGCCACCACCATTCCGCCCGGGCGCAGAAGGCGCAACGCCCAGTCCAGGTAGCGCGGGAGCGGCTCCTTGTCCGCATCGAGGAAAACCAGGTCGAAAGCTTCGCCGTCCAGTGATGGCAGCGTGTCCAGCGCGGTCCCTTCACGCACTTCCACGCGGGAGGACAGCCCCGCGCGCTCGATCCATCGCCTCGCAAAGGCGGCATGCTCGGGATTCTGCTCCAGCGTCAGGAGCCTTCCGTCCTCCGGCAGTGCTCTCGCCAGGCAGATGGCCGAATAACCGCCCAGTGTGCCAACTTCCAGGATGGTACGGGCTCCGATAGAGCGGGCGAGCAGTTGCAGGAGCCCGCCAGTTGAGGGCGGAATGCTTATGGGAGGCAGCCCCGTTCGGTCTGCCTCCTCGCGGAGCGCCGCCAGCAGGGAATCTTCCGCGCCGAAGTTGCGCGACAGGTAGTCCTCCAGGCTGTCACTCATCGTTCCGTCTGGCTCAGTCCAGCCCGATGTCCCATGCCTGCTCCAGGTCTTCGCGTGAATACGCCCTGAATGCTGTGAGCGTGTTCGTGCGCACGATGCCCTGTACCTTGGGAAACTCCTCGGTAACCACGTGCGCTATGCCGTCGTATTCCGGCACACGCACGATTGCAACCAGATCCCACGCTCCCGAAACCGAATACACCTCTGCAACGCCGTCCACGCCCGCGAGTGTTCGGGCCACATCAGGGATGCGCTGCGGGTCTGCCTTTATGAGCACTATAGTCGTAATCACGGTGCAGGAATGAAGTCTGGGGGAACGTTCAGGAGCCAGATACCGGTGAGCAGACGATTGCCCTTCACGTCGATAAGTATATCCCGCGCGATGTGAACCGAACGCACGCGTTCGGAAGCGTGGATGTCGCGCTCTGTCCCGGAGAGTGAGAAATGCAACGTTCGGAGCGAGAGGTCCACCTCCGCACGCACATTCGCATGAATTTCGGGCTGAACTCCGGGCTGCCCTGGCTGAAGGATGACATGAGCGTGCCGTGAACCGGCAGGCGGCTGCAGCTTGAACCTTTTCCGGATCGCTGGCCAGACGGCGATGGCCACGCCGTTGATGCGACGTTCGCGGAGGTCCAGGGTGATCCACGATCCATCTCGGCCTTCGATCTCCACGGACGCTAGCGCGTCATCGATCGGGGTGACGACGGGGGTCGGGGATTGTGGGCACGCGGTGGTGTTCGGCGGTGCAACCGCGTGAGGTGGCGCGTGCTCGGGCCCGGCCTCGCTGCACGTATGCGCAACACTGCTCGATACCTGCGCAGAAAGCAACTCGGTTTCTGCATCCCACTCGTAATGCACCCATGCAGGTGCACCTTCCGCTGCGCGAAGCTCGACAGGCAGGCACATACTGGAATGGCTCTCGTATCATTGGTGAAGATCACAGAACGCCAATTGGGCTTCGAGTCAATTGTTAGCTGCGTCAGGTGCCGTCTGTGTGGCCATTCGAGCGTTCTACGTACCCTTCCGACGCGATAGTGATGCTCGGGTGATGGCGGATTCTCAAGGTGCGGCGCTCTGACAGGCATCCACGTGCAGCGGGTATACCGCCGCCGACGCTGCTCACGACTGTGTAACCTTCGTCGTGCGGCATTCGGCTCCGGTACTACTCACTGGAGGCGTCCATGCCATGTGGAAGCTGCTTCTCGCGTGTTGCACTCGTTGGGCTCAGGGCCGCCGGTTCGGCCGTGGTTGCGCTGACTGCACTGTTTGTACTCGCGGGCCTCTCGCCTCGCGCCTCGCGCCGCCGGAGCAAGGGCCGTCCGCGCCTGGATTGCCTTGGCCTTCCGTAAACCGCCAGGCCCGAATCGCGGGTCTTCACCAGGTTCATCCCGGCCAGCTTCAGCACCTGGCGCGGCGAGACGAACGTCTCCGGTGAGCCGAGCTCGCCGACCAGCGTGGCCGCGCAGACGACGTTCGCGCCGGGAGCGTAGTGAGGGCACGGGACCGGGTGGACCGGGTGCCCCGCACACTCGGCTCGACTGCGGTAATGGAGGCCCCTACGCCACCACCCGTGCCATCCCGCTCCCTGCAGCGTAAAGCCTCGCCAGACGAGTTGCTCCTTCCACCACATCTTCCAGCGGAGCCGCATATGACATACGAATCCAGTCCGGCGTAAGGAACGCACTCCCAGGCACCACAGCCACACCGTAGTCGTCGAGCAGGCGGCGCGCGAACACCGTTCCCGCATCCTCCTCGTCAGGCGATGCAGCTTCACCAACTCCCACGTACAGGTAGAATGCACCATCCGGCGCCACCACCCGCATGTCCTCCATCTCCGCAAATATCGCCAGCGCAGCATCCCGGCGCTGGCGGAATGCATCGCGCATCTCCGCGATCGCCGCATGAGCCAGGCGCTCCTCACGCAGCGCAGCAAGGGCCGCGTACTGCGACGGCGTTGCCGGATTCGACGTCACATGCGACTGAAGCGCCTTCATGGACGTAGCCAGCGCGTGAGGCGCTATGGACCAGCCAATGCGCCAGCCGGTCATCGCGTACGCCTTCGCCACTCCATCTATCACCACCAGCTTCTCACGCGACTCCGCAACCTCGAGCAGCGACGGCGCCGGGCCACCCTCTCCGTAATAAAGGTGCCGGTAGATCTCATCGCCGATCACCCACCAGCCCTTGCCGTCTGCCAACTCCAGTATGGCCGAAAGCTCTTCCCGGGAGTAAACAGCCCCCGTGGGGTTGCACGGCGAATTCAGAATGAGCCCGCGGGTGGCCGAAGTGGCGGCACGCTCCAGAAGGTCCACGCTCACCTTGAAGCCCCGAGCCGGGTCTCCCAGCACCGGCACCGGCTTCGCACGCGCCAGCTCCACGATCTCGTAGTAGCTCGTCCAGCCGGGCGTCGGCACCAGCACCTCATCTCCCGGGCCGAACAGGCAGAAGCACGCATTGAACAGCGACTGCTTTGAACCGGTAGACACCACCACGTCGCCCGGCGTCACCATCTGGACACCACGCGTACGGCCGTTTGCCTCGGCAGCTATTGCCTCGCGCAACGGCAGGATGCCTTCCGTGGCTGTGTAACGCGTTGCTCCCGCGTCAATTGCATCCTGCGCCGCGCGCCGAATGAACTCAGGAGTATCAAAGTCCGGCTCGCCGGAGCCGAGGTCCAGAATCGTACGGCCTGCAGCCCTCAGGGCTCTGGCTCGGCTGGATACTGCAATCGTGGCTGACTCGCTCAGCCGCGAGATGTTATCGGATGGTATGTAGAAGGCGCTCATGCGCTGGATTCACCTGAATCGAGTGCGCGGGAGCGGGCTCGGGCACTATCTTTCCCGCGATCGCCCGAAGATTAAGCGTGTTGCGACCGGACTGCCACCAGATAGCGATACTCCGGCACGCGGCGTGTAGCAGTGCGCCACAGGATACTTCGAGAGGCGAGATGGGCGCCGGCCGAGTTTCGGACCGGCGCCGCGTGATTTTTTGACAAGAGAGGACTCGTGGACGAGCGGGATATGGAGCAGGCGCCAATGGAGCCGGCCGGTGAGCCGGACGGCGCGAGCGCAAAGGGCGCAGCAAACGAAAGCGCGACGGTTACGCGCAGTCAGAACCTGGTGCACGTGCTGCCCCGGGATTGGAGTATGATCGGGCCCGTACTGGCTCCCGCACTCGAGCGTGTGCAGCCAGACTCAGCCGTGACACAGGTGCTTGTCCTTGCCAGTGACCAGGCATCTGTACTCGCAGTTGCCGATGTCGTACTGCAGGCCGCGCCGAACGGAAAGCAGCTGGAAATACTTCCTGTCACGACCGTGCGTCGTGCAGCACGACTGGCCAGCGAGAAAACGCCGCTCGTGCTCGTGTCCACGCCGTCAGACGCTGCCGAACTCATTGCGAGCAGCGCACTCAAGCTGGACCAGCTCCAGACGATAGCGTTTGCGTGGCTGGACGAAACCCTTGAAGACGAGTCCTCAGCCTCCGCAATCGAGGCGGTGATGGCGGAGATTCCCAAGCAGGCGATGCGTGTGGTGATTGCATCAACGCCGTCGGCAACGCTGGATGCGTTCGTTGAGCGTTACCTGCGCCGTGCTCGAAGGCTGGAGGATCAGCCGGCAGGTGAGCCGCTCTCGCGACCGGTTGAGTTCATGGCCGCGCCGGCTGGCGGACGTCCGGGCACACTCCGGCGACTGCTCGACGACATGGATCCTGCCACCTGCGTGATCCGGGTACGCACGCCGCAGGGCGCCGAGGAGGCGAGACAGGCACTTCAGCGCCTGGGCTACGCCTCTCGCAGCGCGGTGCGCGTCGTGCATGCAGACGAGGCTGCAGACGCCGAGCTCGTGGTGCTCTACGAGCTTCCGGAGCGGCGGGACGAACTGCGCTCAGTTGTAGATGGCACCGAAGGTCGTGTTGTCGCGCTCGTTGAGCCGAGGCAGCTCGTAACGCTGCGTCGTGTGGCGGGTGCAACTTCTGCGCAGCCATTTGCACTTGCCGCCGAACCGAGGCGGGCACGTGAGCGTCAGGCACGACTGCTCGGCGGGCTGGAAGCGCGCCTCACGTCGGAGCGCTTCGACAGGGAGCTGCTTGCGCTCGAGCCGCTGCTCGGCGCGTACGACGGGCTGGAAGTTGCCGCCGCACTGCTGCGCATGCTTGACGATGAGCAGGCGCGCAGCGACGCGCGCGTGATGGAGGTTCTGAGCAATGCGTCTCTGATGACCTCCGAAGCCGAGCCGGCTGCACCCGCAGTTCAGGATACTGCCAGGGACACAGGCGAATGGGCGCGCGTGTTCATCAACGTCGGTGACCGTGACGGCGCCTCGCCAGGCGACCTGGTGGGCGCCATCACAGGCGAAGCCGGCGTTACCCGCGAGGTGATCGGCAAGATTGACATGCGCGAGAACTTTTCCGTGGTGGAAATCGCGCGAGGTGTGGCGGCTTCGGTGATCGAGCGGATGAGTGGCGCGAACGTGCGTGGCAGGCAGGTGCAGGCGCGCATGGACCGGGATGAGGCGGGTGCAGGACGCGGTCGCGTTGAGCGCGGCGGGAGACCGGAGCGCGGCGGACGGCCGTCAGGTGAACGGGGTGATCGCGGGCCGCGAGGCTTTGGTGGCGGCGGAAGGAGCTTCGACAAGCCCGCGCGCTCATTCGACCGCGGATCGCGTGGCGAGCGGAGCTTCGACAGACCACCACGGTCGTTCGATCGTGGCGAACGGTCATCGGAAAGGCCGCCGCGTTCCTTTGACCGTGGCGAACGATCGTTCGACCGGCCGGCGCGATCTTTCGATCGCGGTGAGAGGTCGTTCGATCGCGGTGGCCGCGGAGCGGAACGACCGGATCGCGGAGAGCGGGGAGAGCGGGGAGACCGCTCCCCGCGAGGCGGTGATCGTGGACCTCGTTCGTTCGACCGGAGTGATCGTGGCGAGCGCGGTGACCGTGGTGACCGTGGCAGTCGCGGTCCCAGACCGTTCGACCGGGGCGATCGTGGCGGCTCAGCGCGTCCGACCCGCTCATTCGATCGGGGAGACCGTGGTGACCGCGGGCCGCGCTTCGGAGGTGGTCGCGATCGGGATGATCGCGGTTCACACGGGGGTGGCGGGGGTGGCGGGGGTGGCGCGCCGGGCCGCGATCGCGACCGCGGCTACGGCCGCACGCAGGCGGATGACAAGCAGGAGTGGCGCGATCGGGGCGAGCGGCTGCGTCATTCACGCGGCGACGCGGAATTGAGGGCTGACCGTCGGGCACGCGAGCGGGAGGAAGACGGGAAGTGAGCGGTACGTACCTCTCGTCGGGAGGCTGGATCGAGGTAGTTGCCGGAGTGATGTTCAGTGGGAAGAGCGAGGAGCTGATCCGCCGCGTGCGGCGGGCGCTCATTGCTCGCAAGCGCGTTCAGGTGTTCAAGTCACACCTGGACGCGCGTTACGCAGGCATCTACGCGATTTCCAGCCATGATGGCCGAACCATCGAGGCCAGGCCGGTGGACTCGTCACACCAGATTGGGCAGATGCTGGACCCGGCTGCTCAGGTGATTGCCATAGACGAGGCGCAGTTCCTGGATGTCGGCGTGGTGAGGCTGGCGAACCACCTTGCCTCACGAGGACGCCGCGTTATCCTGGCGGGCACCGATACCGACTTCCGGGGTGAGCCGTTCGGACCCATGCCACAGCTCATGTGCGTGGCCGAACTTGTGGACAAGCTGCATGCCATCTGCGTTCTCTGCGGCAATCCCGCCAGCCGCAACCAGCGCCTGATAGACGGGTTGCCGGCGCCTTACGAGTCCGAAGTAATCATGGTGGGCGGCACCGAAGCCTACGAGGCGCGATGCAGGGCGTGCCACCAGGTTCCGAGAAAGATGGACGCGCAAGGCAGCCTTCTGTAGCGGACCCTGGTACAGGCTCCAGCCTGCCGGTACGCAGCATTCTGCGACATCCGCGCCATTTCGGGCTTCCTGCAGGAAGAAGCAGTAACGCGCCAGCGCATCAGCTCAGGTAAGACTCCGTAAGCGCCGCCCAGTACGCCGCGCCCTTCGCCAGTATCCGCTGGTCCAGGAGAAACTGCGGATGGTGCACCATGTGCGTGTCACCATTGCCGATGAAGCAGTAGGTGCCCTTTCGCTCCTCCAGCATGAATGCGAAGTCCTCGGACGCAAGGAACGTGGGACCGGGATGTATCACCTGGTCACCGCCGAACGCGGCACGCGCAATGCCTGCCGCACGACGGGTTTCCTCCGCGTCGTTCACGAGCACGGCACCCGAAGACTTCTCACGAATCTCGTAGCTGCAGTTGTATGCCTCGGCATGAGTACGCGTGAGATGACGGACGCGGCTCGTTACGAGGTCTCGATCAGCCTGCGTTTTCGAGCGAATCGACAGCCGGAGCACGGCAGACTGCGCAATCACGTTGCCGGCATTCCCCGACTGGAAAGCACCCACGGTCACCACCGCACTGTTGTGCGGCGATACGTTGCGTGCAACTATCGTCTGCAGCGCCATAACGAGCGCCGATCCCGCAACCACCGTGTCTACCGCGAGCTCCGGCATTGCGCCGTGTCCACCCTTACCGGTGAGTTCTATCTCCCAGTGGTCCACCGCGGCCATCGCCTCACCCTCCGAGAAATAGAGCTTGCCCAGTTCCAGGCCCGGCATGTTGTGCATACCGAAAACCGCATCCATCGGAAAGCGCGTGAACAGACCATCCCTGATCATTGCAGGGCCGCCCTCCATCGTCTCCTCACCTGGCTGGAAGATGAGACGCACCGTTCCACTGAAGTTCCTGGACTCGGCCAGGTAACGGCCGGCGCCCAGCAGCATGGTGGTATGTCCGTCGTGCCCGCACAGATGCGCCACACCGTCCACCTCACTTCGGTAGTCGAGGGCGTTCTGCTCCTGAATGGGCAACGCGTCGAAATCCGCGCGCAATCCGATGGCCCCGGTTCCCTGCCCCACGGTCATCGATGCAACAATGCCGTGCCTGCCGATGTCGGTTTCAACATCGTAGCCCCACTGCCTCACCAGCCCTTCTATGTACCGGGCGGTTTCCCGCTCCTGCATCGAGAGTTCGGGGTGTCGATGCATATGCTCGAACCACTCCTTCATCTCGAGTTCGTACGCCATCAGGGCGTCGAGAATACTGGCCATCGGGGTATCTCGATTATCGTGAACCGGCTGCTGGAAGCGATATGGCTGAGCTCGCCCCCCATGCGGATTACCAACAAGATACGTGTCGGAACGCAAAACCAGACGTACATTGGACCGCGACAACTCCGACACATTGCGGTCGAACCTCTTTCCTCTCCTTCCGTGCTCCACGTCGGCCTTACCGGCAACATAGCCAGTGGCAAGTCCACGGTCGCCGGCTTCCTGAAAGAGCTTGGCGCAGAACTCATAGACGCGGACGTGCTGTCGCGTCAGGCAGTACGCCCGGGCTCGCCAGCCCTGGATCGTATTGCCAGCCGCTGGGGAAGCGAAGTGCTCAATCCGGACGGAACGCTGGATCGCGCCGCGCTGCGACACCGCGTGTTCAGCGATCACGACGAACTAGAAGCACTGAATCAGATAGTGCACCCGGAAGTGAAGCGTTTGCGTGACAGGGAACTCGAGGACGCGCGCGAGCGCGGAGAGCGCATCGTGATATCGGACATTCCCCTGCTTTTCGAGCGGGGCCTCGCAAACGAGTTTGACCTGGTGATCCTGGTAGACGCGCCGCGCCCGCTCAGGCTGGAGCGGCTGGTGCGCGATCGCGGGCTGCACGAGACCGAGGCCATGCAGATGATTGCGGCGCAGATGCCCGCAGAGCTGAAGCGCGCCCGGGCGGATCACGTAATCGAGAACGACGGCACCATCCCCGAACTCGAGGAACGGGTTGGCGCGGTATGGAAGCAACTCGTGAATGCGGCCGCTAAAGATGCTCCGCGGCACAGAAACGGAGTGGTGACGCCTGCCGACGGTACGCCACGTGGTGGCGACTGGCGGGCTGACGGTGCGTAGCAGGCAACGCTGGTTTGCGCACATCGCGGCATGCCTGAGCGCCCGCACGGGCTGACGCTCGGCGCAAGGGGTCTCCATCTTGCTTGACACCGCTCTCGGACGCTGCGTAGACTACCCGCGAACCAACACTCATTCCGGAGCTTATCATCGTGTCCGAAACACCGAAGGACCTGCGGTATACGAAGGATCACGAGTACGTCAAGGACAGCGGTGATGACGGCGTCGTCACCATCGGCATCACCGACTTCGCACAGGGCGAGCTGGGAGACATCGTGTACGTGGAGCTTCCGTCTGCCGGAAGTGACGTGGCTGCAAACGAAGTGTTCGGAACCGTTGAGGCCGTAAAGGCCGTGTCCGAGCTCTTCAGCCCGCTCACCGGTGAGGTGGTGGAGATCAACGAGCGTCTCGACCAGGAGCCGAACCTGGTGAACACGGATCCCTACGGTGACGGCTGGATGATCAAGGTTCGCCTGTCCGACACGTCAGAGATGAACAGCCTGATGAGCGCCGACGACTATACGGCGCACATCGGCGAGTAAGCCACGCCGGTTGAGTCTGACACGTGCATAACGCGTGTCAGACTCAACGGCCGCTGCACCTATTCGTAGGCCTCGACAGGCGGGCAGGTGCACACGAGGTTGCGGTCGCCAAACGCACTTTCCACGCGCGACACCGCCGGCCAGAACTTCCTCTCGCGTACCCACGGCGCCGGGAACGCCGCCTCCTCGCGACTGTAGCCGTAGTTCCACTCCGCTGCCATCACACGCGACATCGTGTGCGGTGCGTTGGTGAGCGGATTCTCCGACTTGTCCAGTTCCCCGCGCTCGATTCGCGCAACTTCCTCACGAATCGAGATCAGCGCATCGCAGAAACGATCCAGCTCCGCACGCGACTCGCTTTCGGTTGGCTCGATCATCAGTGTGCCTGCAACCGGGAACGAGACCGTAGGCGCATGGAAGCCATAGTCCATCAGGCGCTTCGCAATGTCCTCGACTTCCACTCCGGCAGACGCCTTGAGCGGGCGCGTGTCCACGATGCATTCGTGGGCAACGTGGTTGTTGCGGCCGCGATAGAGCACGTCGAAGTGCCCTGAGAGCCGATGCGCAACGTAGTTCGCGTTGAGTATCGCCACCTTGGTTGCCTCGGTAAGCCCCTCGGCACCCATCAGGCGAATGTACGTGTAAGAAATGGGGAGGATGCTGGCACTGCCCCACGGCGCAGATGAAATGGGTCCGTGTGCGTCGCTTCCGCCAACCTCGACTTCAGGGTGGTTCGGCAGGTAAGGCAGCAGGTGGCTGGCAACTCCGATCGGACCTACGCCCGGTCCGCCGCCGCCGTGCGGAATGCAGAACGTCTTGTGAAGATTCAGGTGGCAAACGTCGGCGCCAATGTCTCCGGGGCGGGCTATGCCAACCATTGCGTTCATGTTCGCTCCGTCCATGTACACCTGGCCGCCGTGCTCGTGCACGATGGCGCAGATGTCCCTGATGGCCTCCTCGAACACGCCGTGCGTGCTGGGATAGGTGACCATCAGCGCCGCAAGGTCATCGGAGTGTTCAGCTGCGCGCTTGCGCAGGTCTTCCACGTCGATGTTGCCGTTAGGGTCGGTTTTCACGACCACAACCTTCATCCCCGCCATCACCGCGCTGGCCGGGTTGGTTCCGTGCGCGGACTGCGGAATGAGGCACACGTTGCGGCCGGCCTCACCCCGCGAGTCGTGGTATGACTTGATCACCTGAAGGCCCGCGAACTCTCCCTGCGACCCCGCGTTAGGTTGCAGCGACACTCCCGCAAAACCCGTGATCTCCGCGAGCGCTCCCTCCAGGCGCTCGAAGAGCTCGGTGTAGCCCGGCGCCTGGGCAACCGGAGCGAACGGATGCAGCCCGGCAAACCCGCTCATCGTAATCGGCAGCATCTCCGTGGTCGCATTCAGCTTCATCGTGCATGAGCCAAGTGCGATCATCGAATGCACCAGCGAGAGATCCTTCTCCTCGAGACTCCTGATGTACCGGAGCATCTCGGTTTCGGAGCGGTGCGTGTTGAACACGGGATGTTCCATGTACTTCGACGTGCGTGCAAAGGGTGCGTCGAATCCGGCATCAACTTCGTTGGCCAGATCATCCACCGTGAAGTCCGGCGCACTGCCGCCGTTAAGCACCTCGAGAAGCGTTCCAACCTCCTCCGGTGTAACCGTCTCGTCCAGTGCTATCCCAACTGCGCCGTCTTCATACTCACGCAGGTTCATGCGGCGATCTCGGGCGAGCGCTGCCACTGCCGCGCCGTTCCTGCCCGTAAGCCTGATGGTGTCGAAGAAAACCTCGGACTCCACTGTCCATCCCAGCCGGCGCGCACCGGCTGCAAGCACGAGCGTGAGGTTGTGCACCCGCTCCGCAATGCGACGCAATCCGGCCGGTCCGTGGTACACGGCATACATGCTCGCCATTACCGCGAGCAGCACCTGCGCCGTGCACACGTTGGACGTAGCCTTCTCGCGGCGAATGTGCTGTTCACGCGTCTGCAGGGCCATGCGGAGCGCAGGACGACCTTCGGCATCCCGCGACACGCCGATGATTCGTCCCGGAATCTGGCGCTTGAAGTCTTCCTTCGTTGCAAAGAATGCAGCGTGGGGGCCACCATAACCCATGGGAACTCCCAGGCGCTGCGTGCTGCCCACGGCAACGTCGGCTCCCCACTCGCCAGGCGGCGTGAGGAGCGTGAGCGCAAGAAGGTCGCACGCGGCAACCACCAGCGCGCCCGCCGCATGCGCCCGTTCAGCCAGGTCTCTGTAGTCGGCGATCGCGCCATCCGTAGTGGGATACTGCACGAGAACGCCGAAGGTGTTCTCGTCAGGCCGCATTGCAGCGGCGTCTTCCACAACCACTTCCCATCCACGTGAGGCCGCACGCGTACGTACCACGGCAATCGTCTGCGGATGGCAGTCGGCCGCCACCAGGAAGCGGCCGCGATCACCACGCACTGCGGCGTGGCACATTGCCATTCCCTCCGCTGCAGAAGTGCCCTCGTCGAGAAGGGACGCGTTCGCGATCGGCAGGCCGGTAAGGTCGCTCACCACGGTCTGGAAGTTGAGCAGCGCCTCCAGCCGGCCCTGCGCAATCTCGGCCTGGTACGGCGTGTATGCCGTGTACCACGCGGGATTCTCGAGTACGTTGCGCAGGACCACCGTTGGCGTATGGCAGTCGTAGTAGCCCATGCCGATGAACGACCGGAACACCTGGTTCCGTGCCGCCATCCCGCCAAGCTCATCCAGCGCTTCGCTCTCGGTGATGCCAGCCGGCAGCTTCAACGGCTGCTTCATGCGAATCTGCCCCGGCACCACGTCATCGATGAATGCATCCATGGAGTCGAAGCCGATCAATGCGAGCATCTCGGCCTGGTCGCTGGCAGAGAGACCATTGTGCCGGGAGGAAAAGCGTGCGTCGTCGCGCAGAAGTAGCGGTCTGCTTGTGGTCTTCATTTCTTGCCTCGGGCGCCTGCGGAGGCGCCGCGTATCGTCGAATTGGTCGGTACTGCGCCGGCCGCCACACGGACGGGCAGCCGACGGATCAGGAGGACAGCTGGAACGGCTGAAAGTTAATCGGAACACAATCCGGGAGACTGCGGCCACAGTGTGCCGATGCGCAGGGTCCCGGTAAGCATGCCAGGGCCCGGCCTGCACCAGATGCTTCAGGTTCACAGCCCGCTAACTTCAATGAACCGTGAACTGGATTCTACTTCTGTCCCCGAACTCCGACGGCGTCACCAACATGGCGCGCGACGAAGCTCTCCTGGATTTGGTTCGGGACACCGAAGGCCCCTCCGGCATCGTGCGCATCTACGGCTGGTCGCACCCTGTGCTCTCCCTCGGACGCCACCAGCGGGCCCGCGACATCTACTCTCCGGAACGCGCTTCATCGCTCGGCGTTGAAATCGTGCGTCGCCCAACCGGCGGCCGCGCCGTGTTGCACAAGCGCGAGATCACCTATGCCGCCGCCGGTCGCATACACCCGGGCAGCACGCTACGTGATGCAGCAGCCATCGTGGATGGACTCCTGCTCGCAACACTCGAGCGCCTGGGAGTGAGCGCTGCCGTCGCGAACCCCGCAGCGCGCGCGCCCGCGCCCGATGCCGCTCCCTGCTTCGCACTCCCGGTTCGCGGCGAACTGCTCGCGAACGATCTCAAGCTCGTGGGAAGCGCTCAGTGGCGGGAAGACGATGCCTGGATGCAGCATGGATCCATTCTCGTTGAAGATGACCAGTCAATGATCGAGATGATTGCCCACGATCCGTCGGGCCAGTCATCGGGCTCCCTTGCAACCCTCGCAGCACTGCTCGGCAGAACCGTGAGCAATGCCGAGTTCCATGCGTCTCTGCGAGAGGTGCTTCGTGATCAGCATCTTCTGGCCAACGAATCAGACCATGCTGACGCCAGGATTGCGGCGAGAGTGGACGAGCTGGCGAACCGCCTTGCGGCACGCTACGCCGATGATGCATGGACCTGGCGGCGTTGAGAAAAAATCGAGTTCCCTTGGCAGGTACTAAAACGTCATGAATTCGGTGGATGCTTGACGTTCACCGCGCAATGTGCGCACTGTTCGCTGATGCCCCTTCGACTTTTCGGATGAATCGCCACCCATTCGCAGCGCTGCCCCGGACGCACGCTTCGCCCTCTCGCTCTGCACCGCGCTTCGCATGCGTGCTGCGAACTGCTCTTCCCTCCGTCGCACTGCTGCTCACGATTGCGTGTGCCGACGATTCCGCTTCAGTGTCGCGGCAGGCAGAGGCCGAACGAATTGCGGGCGGTACACTGCTGGTGGCCACTCCGGCTGAACCGGGAGCGCTGCTGCCCATTTACGCTGACCGCAGCAACACCCGGCAGGTTACGGACCTGCTGTTCGAACGCCTTGCGGAGCTCGGGCCAGCTCTGAATACGATCGGCGACTCCGGATTCGTTCCGCGGCTCGCAGAGAGCTGGGTATGGAGCACGGACTCACTGCAGGTCACGTTCAACCTGGCGACCGAGGCGAGGTGGCACGACGGCACTCCGGTTACCGCACAGGACGTTGCCTTCACTTTCGAACTGGTGAAGAATCCGAGCGCCGGCGCCTACATGCGCGAGAGTGTCCGCAGCGTGGACTCGGTAACGGTGTCCGGCGCGAACTCCGTGACCTTCTGGTTTACGCACCGCTATCCGGAGCAGTTCTTCGACGCGGTGGAACACGTGCATGTCATGCCATCGCACCTGCTCTCAGGCATGGCGGTGAGTGACCTGCGAACGTCTGCTTTTGGTCGTTCGCCCGTGGGCAGCGGACCGTTTCGGCTGTCGCGCTGGGACGCAGGGCAGGCGGTGGAGCTGGTTGCCAACGAGGACTACCACGGAGGGCGTGCGTTCCTGGATCGCGTGGTGTGGGTGACGGCGCCTGACGGCACATCGGCTGCCTCACGTTTCATTACGGGCCAGGCAGACCTGTACGAAGCACTGCAGGCCGAGCACATACCGGCGGTGCAGGCGGCTCCCAACCTGAGTGTGCGTACTGCACCCGGGCTTGCCTATGCATTCATGGGCTTCAACTTCGCTACTGCAAGCGGTGCCAGGCATCCGCTGCTCTCCGACCGCGAACTGCGACGCGCGATCACCCGCGCAATGGACCGTCGCAGCATGGTACGTAATGTGTTCGACACGCTGGCTGTGGTTCCCCGTGGCCCGTACGCGCGTTCGCTGGCGGACCTGGACACGAGCTTCGCGGCACTGGACTTCGACCTTCAGGGTGCGCGCAACACGCTCGACTCGCTAGGCTGGCGCGACTCCGATGGAGATGGTATCCGCGAACGTAACGGCAGGCGCCTTGGATTCAACCTGCTGGTTCCCAGCTCCAGTGCACCGCGGATGCGAATGGCGGTTCTTGCCCAGGAGCAGCTGCGGCAGGCGGGGGTGCAGCTGGATGTTCAGACGCTGGAGTTCAACGCGTTCATGTCTCGCGTGCAGAGTGGGGACTTCGATAGCTATCTTGGAGCCTGGCAGCTGGACGGAAGTCCGGGAGGCCTCCGGCAAACCTGGTTCACGAATGCAACCGATGAAGTGGGTGGGGGCAACTTCCAGACATACACGAACCCGGTTTTCGAGGCGTATGCAGACTCGGCGCTGGACAGCTGGTCGCGTGAGGCACGGAAGGAATACCTGCGACAGGCCTACGAGGAGATCACGCAGGATGCCGCTGCCGTGTGGCTTTACGAGCCGCTCAGCGTGGTTGGCGTGCACGGGCGCATTCGCCTTCCCGAACTCCGAAGCCGAGGCTGGTGGACCAACCTGGAGGAGTGGAGCATCCCTGTGGGGGAGCGCCTTCCGCGTGACCGGGTTCCGGCGAACGACGGCTGATCATTCCGCGGGGAGGCACGGTCGTTGACCGTGTTCCTCGTGAGGCGCCTTGCGCAGGCAGCGCTCGTGGCAGTCACCGCCGCCACGATTGCCTTCTTCCTCATGCGACTGGCGCCGGGAGACCCGTTCGCTTCCACGCTCGAGAACCCGTCCGTTGGTCCTGAGGTTCGCGAGCAGTGGCGGGCACACTTCGGGCTCGATCGTCCCGTTGGCGAGCAGTACGTGCGATTCATGGCTGGTGCAGTGCGGGGTGACCTGGGTCCGTCCATCGCCCAGTCACGCCCGGCATGGAGCGTCATTCGTGATGCCCTTCCGCACACGCTCCTGCTGATGGGAACCGCCCTCACCATTGCATTCGCGGGTGGTGTGCTGCTCGGCGCCTGGCAGGCGGTTCACAGGGATGAGCGCGCGGAGAAGGTATCGAGCGGAGTGACTCTCGTTCTGTACTCCATGCCGGAGCTCTGGCTGGCCCTCGCCATGCTGCTGCTCTTTGCGGTGCGGCTTCGCTGGTTTCCCATTGGAGGTGCGCAGGATCCGCTGGCCTGGCTTCTCCCGCCCGGTGAGCGCCTGCTGGACAGGCTGCACCATCTGGTACTGCCGGCACTAGTGCTCGCGCTTGTGCATGGTGCGGCCATTGCGCGCTTTCAACGTGATGCGCTTGTGGGAGTGATGAACGACGTTCACCTGAATGCGGCGCGTTCGCGCGGGCTTTCGGAGAGACGCGTGTATTACAGGCATGCGCTTCGGGCTGCGCTGTCTCCGGTTACCACGCTTCTGGGGCTTGCTCTGCCGGCGCTGCTGGGCGGCGCTGTGCTGGTGGAGCAGGTTTTTGCATGGCCGGGAATGGGTTTCGTGGCAATCAATGCCATTTCCCAGCGCGACTACTTTGTGGTTACGGGAGTGGTAGTGGTGGGTGGCGCCATGGCCGCGCTGGGCAGCCTCGTTGCAGACCTGCTGCAGGCGCTCGTGGACCCGCGAGTGCGGGAGTCGTGACGTGAGAGTGATGCACACCTCTTCGCGGCGGCGGCTCTTCTCTGCCCTGGCACTTCTGGGGGTACTGATTGCCGTTGCACTCTTCGCTCCCCTGCTCGCGCCTCACGACCCGGTTCAGCAGCTGGACATCATTGGGTTGAAGCATGCGGCACCTTCCGCGGAACACCCGTTCGGCACGGATAGCTACGGACGCGACGTGCTGAGCCGGGTGATTCATGGCGCGCGTGTGTCGCTCGGTGTTGCGGTGGTTGCGTCGCTCATCGCCGCCAGCATCGGTGCGCTCGTGGGAGGAATCGCCGGGTGGCGCGGCGGGTGGGTTGATGCAGTGCTGATGCGGCTGGTGGACGTGGGACTCGCCATTCCCCGCCTGCTGGTACTGATTGCCGTTGCGGCGTTCTGGGGGGCTCCGGGTCCGCTGGGGCTTGCGATACTGGTGGGTGCCACCGGCTGGTTCGGCACCTCGAGAATCGTGAGGTCCGAAGCGAAGGCGATTCGAGTGCGCGATCATGTGCTGGCCGCCCGTGCCATCGGCGGTTCGGCACTGCAGGTGTTCGTGAGGCATGTTGCGCCAGGCGTCGCGCCTGCGCTCATTGCCTCCCTCGTGATGATTTCGGGGCAGGCGATCGTTCTGGAAATGGGGCTTTCCTATCTTGGCCTCGGCGTGCGTCCACCTCAGCCAAGCTGGGGGAGTATCATGAATGAGGGCGTTCCATTCATAGGTACAGCGTGGTGGGTGAGTCTCTTTCCGGGATTGTTCGCGCTCATTGCGGTGGCGGCGGTGAATGCCGTGGGAAATGCGCTGCGTGAACGCCATTCCACAGCAGTGGAACTCGCGGCGATCGAGCGTCTGCATGGGTAGCCCTGTGGTTGTGCGAGTAATTCACGCTGGCGGTTCCGGCAGGCACACGGGCCCTGCGCGTGGCTACCTTGTGAGGCGGCGCAGTTACAGCACACCTGCCAGGGACCTGGGCGCATGACAGAACCGCTTCTCTCCGTACGAAACCTGCGCACATACTTCCACACCCCCGCCGGAACGGCGCGGGCTGTAGATGGTGTGTCGCTGGAGGTAAACCGCGGCGAGACCGTCGGCCTGGTTGGCGAAAGCGGGTGCGGCAAGAGCGTGACCGGGTTCTCCGTGCTCCGGCTCATCCCGCCCCCCGGTGAAATCCTGGCCGGGAGCAGCATCGTGTTCGAGGGCGAAGATCTTCTCTCGCTGGATGATCGCCGGCTTCGCTCGATTCGCGGCAATCGGGTGAGCATGATCTTCCAGGAACCGATGTCCGCGCTGAATCCTGTATTCAGTGTGGGTGACCAGATTGCGGAAGTGGTGCGAATCCACCGGAAGCCGGGGCGTCGTGAGGCGTGGAACCGGGCGGTGGAGATGCTCGAGCTGGTAGGCATTCCGGAGGCAGCGGTACGTGCGCACCAGTACCCGCACCAGCTTTCGGGTGGCATGCGACAACGTGTGCTCATTGCCATGGCGCTCGTGCTGGATCCTGCTCTCGTGATCGCGGACGAACCAACGACATCCCTGGACGTTACGATTCAGGCCCAGATACTGGAGCTTCTGCAGGAGCTGCAGGATCGCCTTGGAACGGCAATCCTGATGATCACGCACGACCTTGGCGTGATAGCGGAGGTGGCCTCACGAGTAGTGGTCATGTACGGCGGGCAGGTGGTTGAGGAAGCTCCCGTGAAGGAATTGTTCGCCAACCCGCAGCATCCGTATACAATTGGCCTGCTCGGCGCCATGCCCCGCCTTGGCGCACCTGGCGAGCGCCTCACGACAATTCCCGGCACCGTACCGCCGCCGACCGCCTGGCCGGCCGGCTGCCGCTTTCGCGACCGGTGCGCTCATGCATGGGAACGTTGCGAACGTGAGGCGCCTCCGCTCTACCAGGTTGGCAGCGGGCACACGGCACGCTGCCACCTGGTAGACGAGCCATCGCGTCGCAAGCCTGACGGAGCGAGCAGCACCACGGCGCTTTCCGCAAGTGACACGCCCGGAACGCCACATGCCTGAGACCAACACTCAGCAGCCTCCGCGCCCGCTTGTCTCCGTGAGGGACCTCAGGAAGCATTATCCGGTGCGCTCAGGGCTCCTGGGCCGCGTAACAGGGGCAGTTCGCGCGGTTGACGGCGTGTCCTTCGACATCCTGCGCGGTGAGACACTCGGACTCGTGGGTGAGTCCGGATGCGGCAAGACAACCGCCGGACGCGTAATCCTGCGGCTCACCGAACCTACCAGTGGTTCGGTTACACTGGATGGAATCGACATCCTGTCGCTCCCGCCCGGCGAACTCCGCCGCACGAGGCGACGCATGCAGATCGTTTTCCAGGATCCGTTCTCGTCGCTGAATCCGCGCATGACCGTGGGCTCGACCATCCGGGAGGGGCTCACCGTCCACCGCATTGCCCGCGGCGAGGAAGCCGACCGGCGCGTGAGGCAGCTGCTGGACGAGGTTGGGCTGCGGCCGGAGTACGCCTCACGCTACCCGCATGAGTTCTCCGGCGGCCAGAGGCAGCGAATCGGAATTGCACGCGCACTTTCCGTGGAGCCCGAGTTCATCGTATGCGACGAACCGGTGTCCGCACTGGACGTTTCGGTGCAGGCACAGGTGGTGAACCTGCTCACGGACCTCCAGAGGGACAGGGGACTCACCTACCTCTTCATCGCGCACGATCTTTCGGTCGTTGAGCACATCGCTACCCGAGTTGCTGTGATGTACCTCGGACGCATCGTGGAGATTGCGCGCCGGGAAGACCTCTACCGTGAGCCGCTCATGCCGTACACGCAGGCGCTGCTCTCGGCCGTTCCGGTGCCAGACCCCACCGTTTCCAGAAAGCGCATCGTGCTGAAAGGAGACGTACCGTCACCCGCCAGTCCGCCAACCGGCTGCGTGTTTCATCCCAGGTGCCCTCACCCGGCGAAAGATCTCGCCTGTACCCGGATCGTACCTCCGCTGGAGCAGAAGGCGGACAGCCACTGGGCGGCCTGCATCAAGCAGCTGCCTACCTCCGTGTCCTGGGAGGCTCAGCGCGAAGCAGGCGCCACCATCCAGCCCACAAGGCACCTTCCGGTATTGAACGCACGCTAGTAGCGTCTTTCAAGCCGGTTGCACCCGCAACCAACCACCTCTCTCCCACAGCACGTGTCCACACCAGGAAACGAATCGAATCGCGCCCGCGCTGAGCGCGTGGGCGTGGCTACCGACAGCACACCGCCAATGGCCGATCATGGCTTTTTCGGCCATCCGAAGGGCCTTGCGACGCTGTTCTTCACGGAGATGTGGGAGCGCTTCTCCTACTATGGACTGAGGCCGCTTCTCGTTCTCTTCATGTCGGCCGCGCTTTTCGATGGCGGCTTCGGTTTTGACAGAGGACAGGCCACAGCCATCGTCGGCATTTACGGAGCCTGTGTCTACCTGGCATCCCTGCCGGGTGGATGGGTAGCCGACAGGCTGCTCGGCCTTCGGCGCGCAATCCTGTACGGCGCCACGCTCATTTCGCTCGGACACATTTCGATCGGCGTATCCGCGTTCGCCACCAGCAGGTTGCCGTTCTTCCTGGGGCTCATCCTCATCGTTCTGGGAACCGGACTGCTGAAGCCGAACATCTCCGCGATTGTCGGCGATCTGTACCCCGAAGGTGGTGCGCGTCGTGATGCGGGCTTCTCCATCTTCTACATGGGAATCAACGTTGGCGCATTCCTCGGCCAGCTCGTTACCGGATTCCTTGGAGAGCAGGTGGGTTGGCACTGGGGCTTCGGTGCTGCGGGCGTGGGCATGCTGATCGGCCTCGCCGTGTTCACCACGCTTCAGAACAAGACCCTGGGCGACATCGGGCTCGAGCCTTCGCGTCATCCCGACGCCGCGGTGCAGGCCCGCCAGGAACGCAGCGTCAAGCTCTCCGTTGCAATCGGACTCGGGCTTCTGGCACTGGTGGTTGTGCTCACCTCCATGGGCGTGATCACCATCGACGCGCAGGTGGTGGGGCGCTACATGACGGCAGTCATGATTGCGATGGCCATCGGGTTCTTCGTTTACGTGTTTGCCGCGGGTGGCCTGGATACGAACGAGAAGAAGCGCGTTGGAGTGATATTCGTGCTCTTCGTGTTCGCGGCCATTTTCTGGTCGGCATTCGAGCAGGCGCCAACGTCGCTCAACCTGTTCGCGCGAGACTTCACGGACCGTCAGCTTGGCGGCTTCGAGATTCCTGCCACGTGGTTCCAGTCAGTGAACTCCGCGTTCATCATCCTGCTCGCGCCGCTGTTTGCCATCATGTGGTCGCGTATGGGCAAGTCTGGAATAGACCTGTCCAGCCCCGCGAAGTTCTCACTGGGTCTCGCATTCGCCGCAGTCGGCTTCCTGCTCATGATTTTCGCGGCGAATGCCGTGGTGGCAAGTGGCGGCAGCATGCTGGTGTCGCCCTGGTGGCTCGTGGGCAGCTACTTCTTCCAGACCGTGGGTGAGCTCTTCCTGAGCCCTGTGGGGCTCTCGTCCATGACCAAGCTCTCTCCCAGGAAGTATGTGGGACAGATGATGGGGATCTGGTTCCTTGCGTCAGCGCTTGGAAACCTCATCGCAGGTCTCGTGGGCGGTCACGTGGATCCCGAGAACCTGGAGCAGATGCCTCAGCTCTTCTCCACGACTACGCTATCGCTGGTGGTTGCCGCGATAATCCTTGCGCTGCTGGCAATTCCGATACGCCGCATGATGGCTTCGGTGCCGGACCAGGCCGGGAGAGCCTGACGACAACGGGGGGCGACGGCCTGCGCCGCGCCCCCCGCATCGTTCTCCCCTACGGCCAGCTGAACACGTCAGGGCGCAGCGCACGCTCGCGACTGCGCTCCACGTCCACTGCCTCGATCGTGCGCCGCCGGCGGGAACCGGAACTCGAGAGGCGAATTTCGAAGCCACCGTCACCAGACCTCGTGACAGGCATTGCGAGATCCAGCCGCAGTACTCGCTGCGAACCAACCGGATATGCGCCCAGCAGGCTCACCCCTACCGATGCCTGCCAGGGCACGTCCATTCCAAAGGGCGCACCGCCCGCCCAGAGCCGGCCCACGTCCACGAACCCGGCAACCCCCAGCTCCAGGGACTCCTGTATCTGGCCCAGCGCATAGCGATCTTCCAGGCGTCCCACCAGTCGTGTGGCACCACCATAGTCCGACCCGCGAAACCCTCGCATTCCACCCACCTTGTCTCCAAGCGTGAGCTGGAACGGAACTCTCGCGTGCCATCCACCCGACCAAACCACGTCAGCTTTCACCGTGTGCCGTGCGTTCATCCGAGAGTAAAGTCGCGCATGACCGAACGTCATGATTCCGTCCCATGCACTCGTATCGAGTGAGTGCCTGCCCTCGGCGCGCGCAGTGAATGTCAGAAACGTGCGGGATGTGCCACCACCGGCGTACAGGTCGCCGGAGAAGAACATGTCGTCATCCCGCGCGCCGAGCAGCGGGAGAGATCGCCCGGCGAGCACTCCAAGCTGAAAGCCGACAGCCATGTCCTGTGCGCCGCTGAGGGCGTCGAAGCCGGTGACACGCTCGAAGGAAATATTGCGTACCCCCCACAGCACGTTTGCACGCGCGGAGCCGGTGCTCGGATACTGGCCGGCGAACTGCGGATCGCTCAGCGTGGTTGCGCCGGTTTCATCAACGACCGTCGCGAATGCATCGGTCGTGGCGCGCTCGGTGCTCAGCGCGGCGCCGAACAGGCTCAGGCGTCCCGGCTCGCCGAGCCTCACGACTCCCCCGATGCTTCCGAACTGACGCTGCGATCCGATTGAAAGCACGTCCTGGTCCGGCCGCTGCACGATACGGCTGAAACCCTGGTCGAAACCGCCGGATACCTCCCAAGCATAACGCTGGAGGTCGGTGAGGAAAGGGAGCCGGATGCTCGCTGTCCACAGTGCGCCGAGTGGCCTGCGAAGGGCCTCTACGTCCAGCAGTATGGGGCGCTGCAGAAACTGGTAGTCCGTGAATCGCAGGCCGAACTCATCGCGCAATGCCCTGCCATCCCGCCACTCCGCCTCTGCGCTCACTCCCTTTCCCATCAGGTTGTCTTCGCCGATCCTCACGCCGCGGATGAACGGCGAAGACGACGAAGCCTGCAACCCGCCTGTAATGGTTACTTCATCAACGGTTTCAACGAGCACCCTCACCCCGGTACTGTCGTCAGGGAAGATCAGGACGCGCGCACTTGCCAGAAAGGGCTGTGCAAGCAGGATGCGTTCGGATTCGTTACGCCGCAGCTCGCTGCAATTTTCGCCTTCCCTGAGCAGCAGCAGGCGTCGAACCACCTCCGGTTCGGTGGTGGTATGCAGGTTGTTCATGGTTTCCGTCAGCCATTGAAAGCGCTGAAGCATTCCGCTCACGAACGGTGGCTGGGGTGCGATGATGATCTCGCGCACGACCAGACCGTCGCAGCGATAACCTGGAATCTGGGCTTCGGCTCCTGCGGGGCGAAGCAGTGAGAGCAGGCATGCAACCAGTGCGACTTTACTCGACGCACGTATCAATCTGCACCTGCACACCAACCTCGAGATCCGCATGACTGCAGCGCCGGGGCGCCGCGTCACCTACTTCCCCATGCGCCGTTTCAGCGCCTCGAGCATGTCATCTGCCCGCGCCTCACGATCGGCCCGACTCCGACGTGAGTTCATCTCGTCGAAATCGCGCAAGGTGGTATCGCTGTCCAGGTCTGGCCCGGCATCGGTGCCCATGCTGCCGGATGCAGCTGACGAAGGTGCATTACCCAGCCCGGGTATGCCGCCCTTGCTTGCCAGCTTGAAGTCGGAAGTCATCTCGCTCACTTCACGCTCAACGATTGCGAGCTCGTCCCGCTGCACCAGCACCTTGCGCTCCAGCACGGAAACGCGTTCCGCGTGTTGCGTCTCATAGCGCTCCGCCAGCAGAACGGTTTCCGTGTCCCCGATCTTCTCCGCGAGCATTCGACGACGCCGCACCGTTTCCAGTGCGGATTTCTCCTTCACCACGGACCGCTCGGTGTCTTCCAGTGCGCGCTGGAGGTCCTGGACACCCACCCGTGCCCTCACGAGCGTCTCGCGCATCTGCGCAATGGCGTCGCGACGGGTGTCGGGGTCGGGATGCTGCTGAAGGAGTTCGCGAAAGGCGTCGCGGATGCTTTCGAACACGTGACCGACGTCTGGAGCTGTTCAGGATGGAGGAGCCATCCAAACGGATGGCTGCAGGCATGTTGTTCTACGATACCCTGCACGTGAGCGGCGCGCTACGACATGCATCCTCCCAATACCGCGCGGCGACTGCTCCGGTTCCGCTCAGTTCACCAATCCCCAGGCGCGCATGGTCTCCCCTCGCACCTGGCGCATCAGCCGTTCGGGGCTCTGCAGGCCGGGAAACAGCAACCTGTCGCTCACGGCGTTCAGAGCCAGGCGAAGGGTGCCGAACCGGTCGGCCGCCCTCGCCAGCAGCGCTGCAAGTCCATGTTCCTCCGCGAGCCGGTGGGAAGACGCCATCCTGTACCCGCGCGAGCCGAGCTCCTCGTAATACTCCAGGTCCGGACCACCGCGCCGCCAGCGGCGATGCTCGATATGGTCCGGGAAAAGACCGCTCAGCCAGAGTGCGTAGTTGCCGAGGTGCAGGCGCACCATGAACGCGCGCCGGCGATCTGCGCAGTCCACGTCGCGAAGGAGGTCGGTGAGAGCGACATACACCTCGTCATCAACATCGGCAATGCGTTGTGCCCGATCCCGAATGGCGAACTCGAGAACGGTACCTGCCACCATGTCGGCGAGTGCGATGTCATCCTCTCCTGCGCGGAGCAGCGCTGAGCGTACGGCCACGTAGGTAAAGAGCGGCAGCGACGCATGTGCCCCGTGAGGCGTTCCCATGATGGCGTCAATCAACCGTGGATCGTCCAGCAGCGCGTCCATGCCGCTGTCGCGAAGTCGCGTTTCGACTTCCCGGAGATCCGCGCCAGCACGCGTGAGGCAGCGAACGGCAAACTGCGCGTCGTTACGGGTAAGTGAATGCCGGGCAGTGAAGGAAGACATGGCAACCTCCTGGTCTATTCTGCTGGCTGAACCTGTCGGTTCGAGCGTGCCGGACGATCCCGCCAGCATGGCCTGCGTGGAGTTCTACACTCGATGCGGCGCGAGGTGCCGTTGAGTACGGCGCAGGGTCGCGCACCGTGCGGTGCAGTGCTGCATGTCCCGGACGATCCGAATGCCGGCGAGGATACCGCGAATGCACTCATTGCCTTCCGGCGCAGACCGCGCTCCTGGCACTCACTGACCGCAAGTGCTGACGGCCATGTGCTTCGCTGTGCAGGCGAGGTGCCAGCGCTGCCCGTCAGCTGCAGTGTGCTGCTGCGAGCACCGATTCGTACACGTCCATTGTGCGTACCGCTATGGCGTCCATTCCGAACTCCCTTGCGCGCTCTCGTGAGGCCCCGGACATACGCTGCCACAAGTCGTCGTCCTGCAGGAGCCTGACGATTGCAGCGCCGAACTCCGGTGCGTCGCCGGCTTCAACCAGGAAGCCCGTTTCCCCGTCGACCACCGCATCGGGAATCCCGCCCGCGCGCGTAGCAACCACCGGCCGGCCGAATGCGAGCGCATCGAGCAGCACACTGCCAAGCCCCTCACGCCGCGACGTGAGAGTTGCCACACGTGCGGCTGCCAGAAGTGAATCAGCATCCCTGCGATAGCCCGCGAGCTTCACCGCCTCACCCAGTCCGAGCTCCGCAATCAGGCGTTCCACCTCCGCCCGCAATGGACCGTCGCCCACCAGCAGTGCGCACGCGGCGGGAAGCACCTGCCTCACGTGCGACATGGCGCGAACGAGTGTCATCGGATCCTTGTCACCCGCCAGCTGCCCCACCTGTACGACCAGAGGTGCGTCGTGCGGGATGGACAGGCCGCCGAGCATGGCTCGCGAGGCAGGTGCTACCTCGCGTTCCAGATCGACTCCGCTGTGCACGATTCGTATTACGGCCGGCGGAATCCCGCTGGATTCGAGCGACCGCGCCACCGCATGAGAGATCGCGATGATGGCAGACGCCCGGCCGTACTTCCAGCGCGTTCCGGCGTTCGCGCGAAGCGGGGTATCCATGCGACGCGTCACCACCAGCGGGGCTCCCCCGGCACCTATTGTAGCGAGCGCACCAACCGCAACCGCGTGCGCCGCGTGTGCGTGAACGATGTCAGCACCCAACCTTCTCGCGGCCTTCCGGAGGGCGAAGGCAGCCAGCGGGTCGCCTTCGAAACGCGGGGACAGCTCGATCAGCTGCAAGCCGGCGGCGGCTGCCCGCTTCGCCAGTTCCTCCCCTCCCCGCGCAACCACCACCGAGCGATGCCCGAGCCGCTCGAGCGCACTCGCAAGCCAGAGCGTCTGACGCTCGCCCCCGCGCCAGCCGCGCTGCGTATTCACGTGCAGCACGGTGAGTGGTTTGTGCAGGGAGCGTGCGTGAGGCATCTGGTAGATTGGTTTGTGAACTGCCACTTCGGTTATCGAGGCGGTGTGCGTCACCACCGCTGTCGCCCCTCGGCCTGTTAAGGCCTGTGAAACAGTGCCCGTGTCATCCCGTACGGGCGGCATCGCCGCTGGTGTGGGTATCCGATCGATCTGCTCCGGAACTACCCCCTGTTCAGCGAAGTAGACGCCGACGCTGCGCGCGGGATGACGTACCCACCTTCTCCTGACCTGGGACGCATTGTGACCTGGATCACGCGAACATGCGACCCTCAGCCGGTGTACAAAATCACGCAACTCGCACCTGCGTGGCATTGCCGCGCAGCATTCGTCTAACTTTCGCGCGACCAGTCGTCGCCACCCCAACACTCGCCATCGTGCTCTACGTCTGCATCCCCGTCTACAACGAAGCCCCCACCATCGGGGTGCTCCTGTGGCGCCTCCGCTCCACTTTTCAGGAGTACGCCAGGGAGTACGAGGTAATCGTTTATGACGATTCGAGCACCGACGCCACGGCCGAGACGCTCGAACCGTACACACGAGTGCTTCCGCTGTCAGTAATGCGCAGCGAGCAGAGGGTGGGCTACGCAGCCTCCATGGATGCCCTGCTCCGAGAGACCGCCTCTCGCACCCGCTATCCGCGGCGCGATGCAATCATAACCATGCAGGCAGACTTCACCGACCAGCCCGAGCATATCCCCGACCTCGTCAAGAGGTTCGAAGGCGGTGCAGACGTCGTGGTGGGCGAACAGGAGCTGGCGGAGAGCTCGCCAATGGAGGTCCGGCGTCTCAGGCGTGTTGCTCCGTGGGTGCTCCGCCCGTTCGTAAAGGTTCCGGGCGTGTCGGACCCTTTCGGTTCTTTTCGCCTGTACAGGGTAAGTGTAATTCGAGACCTGATCACTCGGGCCGGCAACGAGCCACTCGTATCCGCGAGCGGCTGGGCCGGCAACGTCGAACTGCTGCTCTCCGCCGCAAAGGTCGCGCGGCGCGTAGAGACCGTGCAGCTGGCCGCGCGTTACGACCTTCGTCCCCGTGACAGCCGCGTTCGGCCTGTGGCAGACGCCCTCAACCTCTTCCGTTTCGGTCGCCAGGCGCGACGCGTTCAGCGAGCCGAGCCACAGGGTACATCATGATATCCACTGCTACTACACTGCTTGCCGCCGCCATGCTTCTGGCGGTTCCGCGTGCCGAAGCTCAGGTGCGTGTGCCCTGGTCTGTGGGCGAAAAGCTCTCCTACGATGTGAAGTTCGGCAGCATCAAGGTGGGCAACGGCCTCATGGAGGTTCAGGGCATCGAGGACGTTCGCGGCCACGAAGCCTACCACATCTTCTTCAGCGTTCAGGGCGGCGTTCCCTTTTACAAGGTGGACAACCGGCTGCACAGCTGGATGGACGTGCAGACGCTCAACTCCCTTCGCCACGTTCAGGATTACGAGCAGGGCGGACGTGAGCGCCAGCGTCACTGGGAGATCTTCCCGGACCGGGCAGCCTACCAGCTGCGGGGCGAGGAGGAGAAGCCGTCCGTAGCACAGCCTCTGGACGATGGCTCCTTCCTGTACTTCGTGCGTACGGTACCGCTGGTCACCGGCAGAACGTACACGTTCAACCGCTACTTCCGCCCCGACAGAAACCCCGTGCGCGTACGGGTGCTTCGCAGGGAGACGGTCACGGTTCCGGCCGGCACCTTCCAGACTGTCGTGGTTCAGCCGATCATCAGGACCAGCGGAATCTTCAGTGAAGGTGGCCAAGCGGAGATCTGGCTCACCGACGACGATCGCCGCATGATGGTCCAGATGAAGTCCAAGCTGAGCTTCGGATCGCTCAATCTTTACCTCACCGGCGTGGAAGGCGACAACGCGCAGTAGCGCATTGTACTCACGCCACTGAGGCTGCAGCACGCACGAAGCGCCGGACGGGAATACCGTCCGGCGCTTCGTCTTTCGGCTCACCGCCCTGCCAGGGCGACACGCCGCAATGACTGGTGCTGCGGTCGCCGCCATGCTTCCAGCCGGATGCGCCAGTCAACCACGCAACCGAGGCTGACTATCGGTCAACCAGCCGCGTTGTCAGCCCGACTGACCTCAGATGGAGCCGTTCCCCCACCGATCCCTCATCCTGCGAGCTGTGTCCGGGCTGAAGAGCGCGATCAGCAGATAGATCACCAGCCCAACCGCGGCGATCTTGATCGCTACGATCGCCAGCCAGATGAACAGCCCCAGGAGGGTGCCGAAAACCCCGAAGGTGAGCTTGAGGGCGAAAATGCCCAACAGGGCAAAAATGCCAATGGTGAAAATTGTGCGAAGCATGGCGATTCCCCGTTGCGAGGATTTGGCAAAGGTTGGTGTAACGTTTCGCAATCCCTACGACCACGCACCCATCACGGTTTCACTGCGCGGTGCCCGACTGGGCCGGCGCGGGCGAGGCCGGTGGTCTGGAGGGGAATCTAGCCGGGATACCAGGCTCGGCCACTTCGAAATCGGAACCGCAATTTCAGGGCAGAACTGCAGGATCCTGCAGATCCGGTCTCCACAATGCCTGCAATCCGTCTCCGAACGGACCCATGACGTTGGATCCCCAGCAGAAGGCGGTTCCGTTCGTGCGAATTCCGCACGAATGACGCTTGCCCGACGTCAGCTGCACGAACCCGTTCCCGCCGATTACCTGCCGCGGAGTGTTCCCCAGGGGTTCGGAGCCGAGTATCCCGAGGTCGACGGTGCCCCAGCAGAGCACGGAGCCGGTTGTCGTCAGGCCGCACGAGTGTTCGTGTCCCGCGCTGATGGACGTGAAGACGTGACCTCCCGAAACAGCGACCGGCACACGCGAGTCTTCGGTACTCCCGCGCCCCAACTGTCCGCCGCTCCCTTCCCCCCAGCAGTATGCAGCGCCGGCCGGCGTCAGGGCGCAGCTGAAGTCGCGTCCGGCAGTCACGCTGCTGAATGTCATGCCCCCCGACACCGCTACTGGTGCATCGAAATACGGGGACGAGCTTCCCGATCCCACCTGCCCCTTCTCGTTGCTTCCCCAGCAGTAGATACGCCCATCTGCCCGTACTCCGCAGCTGTGCATAACGCCAGCCGATATGCCCTGAAAGACATGCCCGTCTTCCACCGGAATCGGCGTGGTGCTGTTGGCCGTCTTCCGATTGCCGAGCTGCCCGAGCGTGTCTGAGCCCCAGCACCATGCAGCGCCCGCACCATCCAGCGCGCAGGTGTGCATGTAACCCGCGGAAATCTGCATGAAGCGCACGGCCGATGTTACCAGCATTGGCGCCTCACGCTCGCTGACCATGCCATTGCCAAGCTGACCCTTTGCCCCGTTACCCCAGCAATACGCCTCACCACCTTCCACGAGCGCGCATGCGTGTGCTCCGCCAACCGTCAAGGTGCTGGCCGACAGATCGTCGCGAACGCGCACCGGAAGCAGGCTGCAGCGAACGTCTCCATTCGCGGTGTCGAACGCGTCGAAGCAGACGGTATCCGGCCTAACGGCGCCGAGCTGGAAAGAACTGTCAACCCCGAAGCAGTAGACGCGGTCGAGGGTGATGGTTGCGCAACTGAAGTCGCCCCCCGCCGCAATGCGAGTGAATTCTCGCGGCAGCACTTCCGTGGCTGCCTGGCTGCTGCCCGTCACGAATCCGGTAGTCGCGCTCACTGTGAAGCTGCCTGCAGCAACGGTCGTGAGAATTCCTGACGCACGCTCAACCGTGGCGGCCGCACTGCTGGCGGTCCACTCCCAGCGCCGTTCAGTCAACTCGACATCGTTCGGTCCGGTGGCGCTGGCCGAGAGCTGGATGGTGTCTCCGACAACCAGCCGTGCGGGCACCGGAGCCAGTACTACGTGCTGCACGAGGGGGCGCACCTCGATCGTCTGCTCCCCAAAGAGTGGCTCACCTGCGAGCCCGGTGGTGCTCGCGCGAATGGCGGTTGATCCCAGTGCGATCGCGGTCACGATACCTGACTCACTCACAGACGCTGCTTCCGGCACGGTGGATTCCCAGTTCCAGGCGATGCCCGGCACTATCGCGCCGTTCGCGTCCACCGCCTGCGCCAGCAACGGAACCGTGTACGTGGTTCCGATGGGGTCATCCACGTACATGATCGGCGGCAGCCAGCCCTCGAGCGCCGAATGGACGGTAATCCCTCGTGCACGTCGAGCTACGACGACCCGTGCGGTTGCCTTCTTTCCCACGCTGGCGCTCACCGTGGTTTCCCCGAATCCAACTGCGCGCACGAGTCCGGAGCTCTCCACCACGGCCACGGCTGAATTCCCGGACTCCCAGGCCAGGTCCGGATGCAGCACCTGACCGGAGTGTGCTATCACGGTTGCCACCAGGCGGAGAGTGTCTCCCGGCTGGATGCTGTCTGCCACGAAAATGGTGTCGCGAGCGGGTGAGAGCTCAATGCTGGAAATCGAGATCGGATCGATTCCGCTTACGTTCGGGCCCGATTCCTCGTTGCATGCCGCGAGCAGAACGAGCGCGGCCGTGGCGACAATGAAACGGGCGATC
>DATGOL010000119.1:0-2668 GCA_035306065.1 Gemmatimonadales bacterium
GTCGCTTCATGCCGTCGTCTTTGCTGGCGGCGCGGGTGTCCGCGCCGTACAGTCGGTCAGATGATGTCGGCAGCTCTCCACAAACTGACCCCTTCCACCTGCCCGAGGACGTGACCGATGCGAAGGATAGCCAGATACTCCCTCTTTGCACTCGCCGGAGCATGCGTATGGCCCGCCGGTATAGTGGCCCAGAACGTCGCCGCTCCGGCCGCTGCACCGGCCCCCCAGGCCGCTCTACAGGAGTGGGATGTAGAGTGGGGCGGAAGAAGCAGAGACCCCTATGTAGCCCCTGACGGCAAAGTGTGGTTCGTGGGCCAGGCGGGGAACTACATAGCGTACTTCGATCCGGCGTCCGAAAATATGCGGCAGTACGAGATCGAGGAGGGCACAAATCCGCACAACCTCATCGTCGACACGGAAGGCCAGGTGTGGTACGCCGGCAACCGCAACGGAAGGATAGGACGCTTGGACCCCGCCACGGGAGAAGCCAAGATCTTCATGACGGGCGAGGCGGGTGACCCTCACACGCTCATCTTTGATGGCAAAGGGAACATCTGGTTCACCTCCCAGCAGTCCAACCGCATTGGTCGGCTGAACATGGCGTCTGGCAAGGTGGATCTCATCACCCCATTCGAGACACCCTCACGACCCTACGGTATCGTCCAGGACGACAAGGGCAATCTCTGGGTAGCGCTCCTGAACACGAACTATGTGATCAGGGTGAACCCGGAGTCCATGGAGACCAAGCTGTTCGCGGAGGCGAGCGAGACATCTCGCGCGCGACGGATCGAGTGGACGCCTGACAACAAGGTGTGGTACGTGGATGAGCGGAACGGCCAGCTCGGCCGCATAGACCCTGTCACCGGCGACGTGAAGCACTGGGAGATGCCGGGTGGACAGGGCTCCCGCCCGTATGCCCTGACGAAGGACAACCGCAATATCCTCTGGATATCTGAAACGGGTCCCGTGAAGCAGCTGGTTGCGTTCGACCCCGAGTCCGAAGAGTTCATTTCGGTTAACGCAGTGAGTCACAACATCCGTCACATGATGTTCGACGCACGCACAGGCGCCATGTGGTTCGGAACCGATGCGAACAAAATCGGACGCGTGCTCACCGGAAGCGTACAGCCGTGAGCAGGGTGTTCCACGGCCCCGTCGGACGCACAGCGCTTGCTTGCCTGGCGACCGTCGGGGCCGTTGTTGCACTCTCTGGAGCCGCATTCCCCCGGGCGGCGTTTCCTGACGGTCCTCCGGCAGCGGTAACTGGAGGGTTCGGCGAAGACAGCTGCCTTTCATGCCACCTCGGCTCCGCGCTCAACGAGCCGGGCGGCACGATCGAAGTGCTCGGTCTCCCCGACCAGTACGAACCGGGCCGCAGCTACACACTGCGCCTGACGCTCACGCGAGGCGGCATGGCGGTGGGTGGCTTCCAGCTGGCAACGCGCCACGCCGACGGCAGCCAGGCCGGGTCGCTGGAACCGGCGGCCGAAGAGGGCCAACGCATGGCTGTTCAGAAGCACCGTGACGTGCAGTACCTCCAGCACCTACTGGACGGCATCACTCCGTCTGCGCCCGACACCATTGCCTGGTCAGCCATCTGGACTGCTCCCACCGAGGGAGGCGCGGTGTCGTTCCATGCGGCGGCCGTTGCAGGCGACAAGGACGAATCCCAGATGGGAGACTACGTCTACACGCTCGAACGGCAGTTGGTAGCGCCGAAGCGCTGAGTGACGGGAACCGTGCACAGGCGCGGTTCCATCGCGATAACAGGGCCATTTGACCGTTCGCGAACACGCGAGCAGATTGCAGCAGGGAGTTCACACCGATCCACCCGGGAGAACCAACATGCTGAATGCACCTGCAACCAGGCTGATCGTGATGCTCGCCCTGGCATCCGTTTCGGCCTGCGCTGACCGCGATTCAGACACAGCCGGTGACACCAGCATGGTTGCTGCGACATCCGACACGGCTGTCCCAACCGAGCTTGCCGATCGCGCCCGCGAAGCTGCCTCGGCGCTCGGCGCGGGCTTGCAGACTCGTCTTTTCGCGGCGCTCGAATCTGGCGGGCCGGAACTCGGCGTTGCAGTCTGCGCGGACTCCGCACAGCGATGGAGTGCCGAGCATGCGAGCGAGGGACTTTACCTGCGCCGGGTGAGCCTGCGCACCAGGAACCCCGAGAATCGCCCGGATGCGATTGAGGAGCGGCTGCTGCACGAGATGGATTCCCTGCACCGTGCAAGCAGTCTCCCCTCAGAGATGGTCCGCTGGGTGACCGATGCGTCCGGACAACGCGTGGTGCAGTATGCCCGTCCGATCCTCGTTGCGCAGCCGTGCCTGACGTGCCACGGCGAGCGGAGCGAGCTTGCTCCTGCAGTACGAGCGCTCCTCGCGGACAGGTACCCTGACGACAGTGCGGTGGGCTATTCGGTGGGTGACCTGCGCGGAATGATTACTGTTCGGGTGACGCCGTAGGCGTGAGGCAGGTTCGCTGCGGCAGAAGCGTTGGTCGTGATACTTGTATGTTTTGGCCTGCGCGGCTCGTGGAGCCGGACCTGTATCCATCGTTGAAGGCTACGGAGACACCGTGAACCTCGTCGCGCTTGGCATAATCTGGTTCACGCTCTACGTCCTGCTGGTTCTGGCTCCCTCGGCCCTGGCGCTCGCATCG
>DATGOL010000120.1:0-25243 GCA_035306065.1 Gemmatimonadales bacterium
CGGCATGCTGCGCGACAACGCAATGGACCTGGTTTCGAATGTCATCCCTAACGAAACCGAGGCCGAACTCGACGAGGCCTTCGCACGCGCGCAGCAGCACGCGCTCTCGCTGGGCGTGACACTCATCAACGACATGGGTGCGTGGTCGCACCTGGAGACGTATCGTCGCGCGCTGGATCGCGGCGACCTCGAGCTCCGCATCTATTCCTTCGTGCCACTCGGCACCTGGAAACGGCTTAACGACTTCGTGGCTGCCAACGGACGCGGCGACTCGCGCCTCATGTGGGGCGGACTAAAGGGCTTTGTGGACGGTTCACTCGGGTCCACCACGGCCTGGTTCTACGAGCCTTACGACGATGCGCCCGAAACCGCAGGGCTGCTCACGACGGACACCACCGCACTCCGAACGTGGGTGAAGTCTGCGGATTCCGCCGGCCTTCACGTTGCGGTGCACGCAATCGGCGATCGTGCAAATGACTGGCTACTGGACGTATTTGCCGAGGCCGAAGCCGGTAATGGTGAGCGCGACAGGCGTTTTCGCATCGAACATTCGCAGCACCTCACGCCTGACGCCATCGAGCGCATGGCCGCGATGGGCGTGATTGCATCCATGCAACCCTACCACGCCATTGACGACGGACGCTGGGCCGAGAAGCGCATTGGCCCCGAGCGCATCAAAACGACCTATGCGTTCAGGAGCCTGCTCGATGCCAACGCGAACCTCACGTTCGGCAGCGACTGGACGGTCGCTCCCCTCAATCCGCTTCTGGGGGTGTTCGCAGCCGTCACCCGCCGCACGATAGACGACGCCAATCCGGAGGGGTGGGTTCCCGAGCAGAAGATCTCCGTTGACGAGGCACTGCGCGCCTACACGAGCTCCAATGCTTACGCATCCTTCCTCGAAGGCTCACATGGCACACTGGAAGTCGGGCGTCTTGCAGATCTCGTGGTGCTATCGGCCAACCTGCTTGAGGTGGACCCGGCAACGATTCCGAACATGATGGTGGACATGACGATGATCGAAGGCGAGATCGTGTACCGACGTAATGCCCCGTGAAGCGAAGCCGGCTGTCTCCAGCCGCTGCTCATCGATGTTGTACCGAGACACGAGGATCTGCTTCACAGCGGCGGCTCGCTGCTCGGACAGCGTCTGGTTGTAGGCTTGGTCGCCATCCGCGTCCGTATGTCCCTCGAGAGTGCCCACGTCAGGCGGTGCTACAGCGTTCGTATTATCGAGTTCGCCTTCGCTGCCGCAGTATGGCGCGGAGCGATGGTTCGGGTGTGGAAATTGAACTCGCGCGTCCGCGCGTGTACCGAGCGGCGAGGTGCCGGCTGGCGTGGGGAACGTCGCCGCTTTTAACGGAGTGGACTGTCAGATAGGGGATGGGGGATGGACGATCTCTCCCTGCTGTACAGGCTACCGCGGCCGCATTCGGAGCACTTCGAGTGAAGTGCAGATCCCAGTGCGATCGAGCACACCGTGCAGGGCAGCGCTCATCGCTTTCTTAGCGCCCGTGTGAGCGTTCGGTCCAGTGCATTCGCAAAAGCCTGCTTCTCGCGCGGGCCATACGCGGCGTTGCCGCCCGTCTCCACTCCGGCGCCGCGCAGGCCTTCCATGAAGTTCCTCACGGACAGACGTTCACCGATGCTCTCCACGGTGTACTCCTCGCCCCGTGGGTCTATCACGACCACGCCATTCGGCACCAGGAGTGCCGCAAGCGGAATGTCGGCCGTCACCGCCACATCGCGCGCGACCGCATGCTCCACGATGTAGCGATCGGCGACGTCGGGACCACCCTCCACGCGCACCGCGCTCACGTGGGGATAGCCCGGAAGAAGTTGTACCCGTTGATTGGCAACGAACACCGTCTCCAGCTGCAGCCGCTCCGAGGCGCGCAGGCATATGTCCTTGACGTCTCGCGGCACTGCGTCGGCATCCACCCAGAGCTTCATTTCGTTGTGCGGCCGTTTATGTGTTGCGAATACGGAGTCGTTCCGACACGAGCGATCATCTGCAGCGCTGGCGTCGGAACGATCATCCGGTACCACTATCGCCGAGCCGGCGCTCCTGCTGCAGGTATCGTCATCCGGATGAACTGGCGGATGTCCTCGTTGGACGTGGCGAGGTCCTCGGCGCGCAGGTACATCATGTGTCCGGAGCGATAACCCTTGAAGTGCAGGCGGTCCTGGAACCTGCCTGACGGGTCCATTGCCCACATGTTGTACTTCGCATTGAAGTAGTCCGTGCCGCCATCGAAATACCCCGACTGGGTAAGCACATGCAGGTAGGGATTCTCTGCCAGCGCCTGCTGCAGCTGCTGCCCGGTTCTCTCACCCTGACGATTCCAAGGGTTCACCGGGCCGAACAGCCAGTACTGCAGGTCCGTTTCGAAACCGAGGTCTTCGCGCAGGTACTGGTTGATGGCGGGCGCGAACGAATGGTTCCAGGAGGTGAGCGCGGGGTCGAAGTCCGGCGACTGCCCCGCGTCTTCCCGGTCCAGGCCACGGTAGCGGGAGTCCAGTCGTCCCACCGTCAGGCCTTCATCACGCATCAGCTCCTTCCAAAAGAAGCTGGTGCCGATGCGCATGTTGTTCTGCCGAACGACATCCTCGCCGAGTCCCGAGTAGCGCGCGTAGCGCCGCACGAGCGAATCCCGTCGTGCAGCAGGCAGCGATCCACCCAGCGCAAGCGCCGGAATCAGCTCGTTGATCGTGAAGGCCTCCACTTCCGGCAGAATCTGGTCGAGGTCGCGCGACTGAAGGTCAGTCGGCAGCTGACGGTGATACCAGGCCGTGGCCGCAAAGTAGGGCAGGTAGAGCGCGTCACGCACCGGACCTTCGCGCGAGAGCCCGAGCCCGGTGGGCGATACCAGGATCACACCGTTCAGGTACATCCAGTGGGACCCCTGCAGCCGTCCGGCCAGCCCTGCCACACGAGTGGTACCGTAGCTCTCGCCGATCAGGTACTTGGGCGAGCTCCAGCGCCCCACACGCGACACGAACATGTCCAGCCACTTGGCCAGGTAGGCAATGTCTTCGTTCACTCCGAAGAACTGATCACGCCTCGCATCTCCGATGATTCGCGAGAAACCCGTGTTCACCGGATCGATGTACACGATATCCGCCACGTCGAGGATGGAGTTCGGATTGTCCTTCACTCCATAGGGCTGTATGGGATAGCCCTCATCATCTATGCGCAGGAGCTTTGGACCGGTGTAGGCAATGTGCATCCATACGGACGCCGACCCGGGTCCGCCATTGAACGAGATCACCAGCGGCCGACGCGTCCTGTCGCTGACATCGGTCCGCTCGTAGTACGTGTAGAAGAGCGAAGCCACCGGCTTGTTATCGTTGTCGAATGCCGGCTGCGTTCCCACGGTAACGCGGTAGGGAACGTTGCGACCATTGATGGTCACCTGGTCGGTTTTGCTTATGGCGGTATCGGGGATGATGCGAATGTCGCCACCCGAGTTGCCTGAGCCTCCGGCCGACGCCGGACGCTGTGCGGGAGCAGGAGCCGCCGAAGGACGACCCTGGGCACCAAGAGGCGCCGCCAAAAGGAGAGCGAGTGCCGCCGTACGGAATGCGCCGGAAGAGATCATCGGTATCTGCTGGCCCTGGGGTAGGTTGACGAATGCCACCGCTTTGGTGGTCTGGCGGTCTCTGCCGCCCTATACTCCTAACGTACACCCGTCACGGCACGCTGCGACCCCCGAACACGAGATGACTGCCAGAAGCCTCCAGTACCTCCAGGTATTCCTGCTGTTTTGCTGGATGGGAGCCTCGATTCTTCTGTGGCCCTCACTGCCCGAGAAGCTGCCAGTGCATTTCGGCGCCAGCGGAGCGCCGGATGCCTGGGCAGACAGGAGCCTGTTCTCGTGGTTCGGCCTTCCGATGATCGGCCTGGCGATGGTGCTGCTCATGTATGCGCTGTCGCGCATTCGCGTGGGAGGGTCGCTGGACCTCTGGAACATTCCGGAGAAAGATCGCTTCCTGCGCCTGACGCCGGATCAGCAGGCCCCGCTGGTCGAACGGCTGAGGCGAGTTCCGCTGCTGTGCGGTGTGCTCACGACAGTGATGTTCATGGCCCTTCACGTCGGGGTGTATCAGGCGGCTACCGGCCGAAGTTCCGGCCTGCCCTGGTATTCCATGGTTGTGATCGGCGTTTCGATAGTCGGCATCCTGGCAATGTCTATCCGGGCGACGCAGAAGTTCGGTGAGGAAGTGCGCCGAGCTTAGCGAACTCAGCGATACTCGACTGCGGCATTCGCCGCTGGCCCCGTCCATGCTCCCTTGTCCAGCGCTGCACTCCGGGTGTATGTAGGAGACAGCATGCCAACCGAACCCGAAAGGAGGAACGTGCCAATGTCAGTCGCTCGCGTCACAGAGATCAGCGCAACGTCCACGAAGAGTTTCGAAGACGCCGTCCACCAGGGCATCGCCCGTGCTACCGAAACACTGCGGCAGGTGCGCAGCGCGTGGATCAAGGAGCAGCAGGTTCGGATTGATAATGGAAAGGCTGTGGAGTATCAGGTGAACATGATGGTGACGTTCGTTCTGGACGACTGACGTCCACCTGACGACGCACTCCTGCCGCACTGCCACGGCCGCGAACGGTGGACAGTCGAGTGATGATGAGCAATTGCGGTCCACCTGTGTGCACCAGGCGCCCGTGGCCTGTGGTGTCGTCGTGAATGGATCCACGACGACACCGTACGTCCGATGAGAGGTTGAAAAAGCTGTCCAGCGGAATTCTCATCGGACTGGCCGCGATAATCGGCTACTTCGCGCTGTTGTTCCTGGCGCAACGATCGCTCCTGTTCCCTGCGCCCCGCATAGTCCCGCTGCCGGAACCTCTGGCAGGGGAACTCGTGAGGGTGCCGGGCGATGGTGCCGAAGCAGTGGCAATCCTTCTTCCGCCAGCAGTGGAGTCCGGCTCTCCTGCGCCACTCATGTTGTTCATGCATGGCAATGGAGAGCTGGCGGACTTCTGGATACACGAATTCAACGAACCGCGATCCCGGGGCTGGGCCGTGATGCTCGTTGAGTATCCGGGTTACGGAAGGGCGCCCGGCTCGCCGTCGGAGAAGTCAATAACTGCGAGCGTGCTCGCGCTGTATGACTGGGCGGAGGGCAACCCGCAGTTCGACAGCAGGCGCATAGTGGCTTACGGCCGCTCACTCGGCGGCGCAGCTGCCGCACGACTATCGGCGGAGCGCCCGGTGTCGGCGCTGATACTGGAGTCCACCTTCATAGGAGTGCGCCCCTTCGCGAGGAGCTTCCTGGCGCCCGGCTTTCTGGTGCGCGATCCGTTCGACACGATCGAAGCGCTGCAGGACTACGATGGTCCGCTACTCGTGATGCACGGCACGCGCGACGAAGTGGTGCCATTCGAGCACGGAAAGGCCATCGCAGCCGCGGTGCCCGGGGCAGTGTTTCAGGAACTGCCCTGCGGGCATAACGATTGCGAGAGGGAGTGGGAGGTCGTGAGTGACTTTCTGGCAGGTAGTGTGGGGAGGTGACGATCGGTCGTGATGCAGCTCAATGGTAGTGCTCTCAGCGAACCGGCCGATGAGTATCGCCCGCGCTACCCGGAAATCTCGATCACGACTCCAGGGAACCTCCGCCTCACGATTTCCACGCCCTCCTTTCCCATCACCGAGAGCGCCGTTGCCAGCGCATCCGCCAGCGCCGCGTCAGCATGGATAACATGCGCAGTCAGTTCATGCGTCACACCGAGTCCGGTACGCGGATCCAGCACATGGGAACGCCTCACGCCTTCGATCTCCACGAACTGCGCACTCGAGCCGGAGGTGGCCATGGCCTCGTTCAGAAGCAGCGCCGATCGTGAGGTGAACTGCTGCGTGGCACCGGGTACCTCCACACGCCAGCCACGCGAGCCGGGAGGCGCATCGCCGACTACCAGGTCTCCTCCAGCCTCCACCAGCGCGCTGCTCACGCCACGCTCTCGCAGTACCTCCAGCGCCTCACCCAGTATGTACCCCTTGGCAATCCCTCCGAGGTCCAGCTGCATACCGGCGAGCGGCAGCAGCACCGCATTACGAGCGGTGTCCAATCTCACCTTGCGCCAGCCTGCCAGCGCACGCGCCGAGTCCACTCGTTCAACCGGCGGCATCACCCCGCTGTCACGCGCTTCGCGCCAGAGCGTCACCAGCGGCTTGATGGTCGGGTCGAACGACCCAGCGGTCACGTCTGCCACTCGCAGTGCGAGACCGATCACATGAAGCATCTCGCTGCTCACGACCACCCATTCGCCTGCACCTCGCCCGATTCGGCTCAGCTCGCTTTGCGGGCGGTAATCGCTGAAGATATCTTCAAGCCTGGCAACCCGATCATAGGCCTCGCGCGCCGCGCTGTCAGCCACAAGCCTGCCCGACGCGTGGAGTACGAGCCGCACACGGGTTCCCATGTGCACCTCGGTGTACTCGTACCGTGAAGCTGCGGTTTCCTGCTCCTGGCCCGCCGGCACGCTCCGGCAGGACATGCCCATCCACATGAGCGGTACCAGCGATGCAGTTACCCACCGACGTTGCACGAACCCTCCGGTTGTCAGCCTTCCTGGTGACACTGGCTTCAGCGCCTTCTTCCGCCGCCCTCGCACAAGCGGCCTACACGGACAGCATACCCGGAACCCTGATCGAGTTCGAAATGGTTCAGGTGCCGGGAAGTGGGAACATCGCACCGTTCCTCATCGGGCGCACCGAAGTAACGTGGGACATGTACGACGCCTTCTGGCTGCAGCAGACGCCACCGTTGAATACCGGCGCCGCCGATGCCATCGCCCGCCCCACCCAGCCGTACGGAGCTCCGGACTACGGCTGGGGGCACGCAGGCTTCCCCGTTATCAGCGTAACACGCAACGCAGCTGAGTCCTTCTGCGAATGGCTGTCACTGGTAACCGGCAGGCAGTATCGACTTCCCACGGAGGCCGAGTGGAAGCACGCTGCTGCGCTGGCCTTGCCGGCGGGCAACGACTCCCACGGCACCAACAGCTGGCACGCGGAAAACTCCGAAGGCAGAACCCACGCTGTCGCCACCCTCGCGCCGGACGCTCTGGGGTTGCATGATCTGCTCGGTAATGCCGCCGAGTGGGTAACTGTTCCGGGAGATTCGAACGTGACGCGCGGCGGCTCCTTTCTCACAAAGCTGGAAGACATCGGCCCGGGAACGCGCGAACGCCAGCGACCAGGCTGGAACGAGCGCGATCCCCAGCTCCCGAAGAGCCGGTGGTGGTTATCCGATGCACCTTTTGCGGGCTTCAGGCTGGTTCGCGAGCCCTGACCTTCATCGTGAGGATGTCTCGATGGTCGATGGCCGGAGAGGAGCAGTATCTCGCAGAACATTCATGCAGGCTACAGCGCTGACCGCTGCCGGATTCGCTCTTCCGCTTGGTGCACACGCGTCGGGCTCCGACGTGATACGCGTGGGGCTCGTGGGCTGCGGTGGACGCGGCACGGGCGCTGCCCGCGATTGTCTTCGCGCCGGCGAAGGCATCGAGCTGGTGGCAATGGGAGACCTCTTCCCCGATCGCCTCGAGCAGTCCCGAAACCAGCTGGCCGAGGTAGGCGCGGAAGACGCGGTATTCGCAAGCCGTCTGAAGGTTACGGACGACATGTGCTTTACCGGCTTCGACGCATACCAGAAGGTGCTGGCGTCAGGCATCGACCTGGTGATCCTCGCCACGCCTCCGGGTTTCCGGCCGGTTCACATTGCTGCGGCGATTGCGGCAGGCAAGCACGTGTTCGCCGAGAAGCCCGTTGCAGTGGACGCAGCAGGTATCCGCTCGGTGCTCGACTCATACGAACGCGCCAGGCAGCGGAACCTGGCAGTCGTGGTTGGAACGCAGCGGCGACACCAGGCAGAGTACCTGGAAACCATCCGGCGAATTCACGACGGCGCAATAGGTGACGTATTTGGCGGACAGGTGTTCTGGAACCAGGGCGGACTCTGGAATCGTGCGCGTGAGGCAGGGTGGACAGACACCGAATGGCAGATCCGCAACTGGCTGTACTTCACCTGGCTGTCGGGCGATCACATAGTCGAGCAGCACGTTCACAACATTGACGTAGCCAACTGGGTACTCGGCGCACATCCGGTGCGAGCTACGGCGGTGGGCGGAAGGCAGCGCAGGACTGGTGGCGAATACGGGCATATCTACGATCACTTCGCGGTGGACTTCGAGTATGAGTCCGGGGCCCGGGTGCTCAGCATGTGTCGTCAGGTGCCCGGTTCCGCGAACCACGTGGGTGAGAGCTTCACCGGTACGGCGGGTCGGTCAAACGCGGCCGGTATCATTGAAGGTGCACGGGCGTGGACGCGGCCGCGTGCTGCGCAGGAAGTGAGCCCGTATCTGCAGGAGCATGTGGACCTGATCGCGAGCATCCGTGCCGGCAGTCCGCTGAACGAGCTGAAGCAGGTTGCCGAGAGCACGCTCACGGCCATAATGGGTCGTGAGGCGGCGTACACCGGTCAGGCCATTACGTGGAACGAGATGCTCGAGGCAGATCACAACCTCGCACCGCCCACGATTGCCTTTGGCGAGCTTGCCATGCCTTCGGTACCGATGCCGGGCGTAACGAAGCTGGAGCGCGGATGGGAGGTGGCTGAAACATGAATCGCAGAGGCTTCCTGCACGCAACCACTGCTGCGGGCGTGTCCATCGCGGCAGGCGCAACCGGCGCGGCATCACAAACGATCGGCGCGGGGCACACTTCGGCGAGCGATTTGTCAGGCGTTTCAGCAAACAGCCTGGCAGCTGCGCGC
The DNA here is from genome assembly GCA_035306065.1 of Gemmatimonadales bacterium. Taxonomy (GTDB): domain Bacteria; phylum Gemmatimonadota; class Gemmatimonadetes; order Gemmatimonadales; family Gemmatimonadaceae; genus JBBQHX01. Next base: position 8,785 of record DATGOL010000120.1, read on the forward strand.
CCTGCCGCCGCCTCACGCGCCAGGTTCCGCATGGCGTATGCGCCGCACTTCGGGATGTTCCGGGAACACGCGGGCGCGGACCTCGTGGCACAGCTGGAGTTCATGGCATCCGAGGGCTTCACCGCCCTGGAAGACAACGGAATGCGTGACCGGAGCGTCGCCGACCAGGAACGCATTGCCAGCGCAATGGCCCGGCTGGGCATGCGCATGGGCGTTTTCGTGGCGCACGAGATTTCCTGGACGGATGCGTCGCTCACCACTTCCGATGCCGGTGCAAGGGAGAAGTTCCTCGCCGAGATACGTGCTTCGGTGGATGTCGCGCGCAGGGTGAATGCCACCTGGATGACCGTCGTTCCGGGCCATTCGGACAGGCGCCTTCATCACGACTACCAGAACGCGAACGTAATCGAGTCGTTGAAGCGTGCTGCAGACATCCTGGAGCCTCACGGGCTCGTTATGGTGCTCGAGCCGCTGAACACACTCCGGAACCACCCGGGGCTGTTCCTCACCACCACGCCGCAGGCATACCTGATGTGCAAGGCGGTTGGCAGCCCGGCGTGCAAGATCCTGTACGACGCATACCACCAGCAGATCACCGAAGGGAACCTGATTCCCAATATTGACGCTGCCTGGTCCGAGATCGGGTACGTTCAGGTTGGTGACAACCCCGGCCGCAACGAGCCCGGCACAGGGGAGATCAATTTCAGGAACGTGTTCAGGCACATTCACAGCAAGGGGTTCACCGGCATCGTGGGCATGGAACACGGCAACTCGCAGAAGGGACGCGAAGGAGAACGCGCCGTGATCGATGCATACGTTGAAGCTGACGCCTGGAGCTGACGAGGAACTATGTGGTCCCTACTGACGGTGGTTGGCACCAGCCTTGAAGTGGACATGATGAAGCAGACGCTGGATGCGGAGGAGATTCCGGCGCTGGTTCGAGGTCCCTATGCCGGCGTGTTCGGTGGCGGGTATCAGGGTCCGGTGCCCGGCGGCATCCAGATCCTCGTTCCCGAGCAGGAGCTCGAGCGCGCACGCGACCTGCTCGGCCTGGAGGCCGCGGATGGATGATGCACGAGACACGGATATGGGCGGCGGCGGGAGCGGGGGCGGGGTCGGGGGCGCGGATCATCAGCGTGAACCCGTAAGCCTTGCGGATCGCCTTCGCGGCATGGCGGGGCTGCAGACGCGTGAGGCATACGTTGTCCGCGGCTTCCGTGTGCTGGTGGAAAACTCCCGGCCGGATATCATTACGGCGGATGTGCTGGGCCGGCTGGATGAAGCTCTCGCGCTGATCGAGCAGTATCAGCCCTGGCGACTGCAGCACATGCGTCGCGACCTCTCGCACTTCGCAGTCGTCAGGTTCCCGTCGCGCGGAGCGTATTTTCCCGGTGATCGCAGCTGCCTCACGGAGCTCACCTTCCTGGCACGACGCGACATCACCGCTGCCCCGGTGGCGTCTTCCATCGTGCACGAGGGCATTCACGCCCGGGTGGACAACTTCCGCAGGCACTTCAACAGCGCGCCACTCGACCGTGACATGGCGCGAGAGGAGCGCCTCTGTCGCAAGGCGGAGCTGGCGTTCGGACTTGCACTGCCGGGCGAACTGGGGGCACCGGTGGTGGAACGCGCACTCGCCAGCCTGCAGCTCTCCGATCAGGACGTTGCACCGGTGATCGACTGGCGCCTGGCACAGGCAAGGCAGGACGAGGTAGACAGGCGAGCGGACGATCTGCGCCTTTGACGTTCGGCAGATCTCAGCCGTCAGAAGCACAGGCCCCGGCCATACCACGGCAGTCCAACAAGACCTACACCGCTCGGCAGAAGATGCGCTTCCCACTCGATCTTCGCTTCAAGATCATCTCGCTCGCGTCCCGCATTTCCGTTCGTGATGCGGATGACAGGCTTCTCTTCCACGTGAAGCAGAAGCTGCTCAAGCTGAAGGAGGCCGTTACCGTATTCGAGGACGAAGAGCAAACTCGCCCGCGCTACCAGATTGCCGCAGACAGGGTGCTGGACATCTCGGCCCGCTACCACATTTCGGACATGGACGGCCGCGAACTCGGTGCACTGCAGCGTCGCGGCATGCGCTCGATATGGAGGGCCCACTACGAGATATACCAGAACGGCGAGCAGCTCTTCGAGATCAGGGAGGAGAATCCCTGGATAAAGCTGGCCGACGGCTTCTTCGGCGAGCTGCCGATCATCGGCCTGCTAAGCGGCTACGTGTTCCACCCGGTATACGTGGTTACCCGCGTATCGAGCGGCGAGATGGTGATGCGGCTCGTCAAGCAGCCGGCGCTCCTGGAAACCAGCTACCGACTCGAGGCAAACCCCGAGCGACTGGGTAAGCATACCGAGCTTACGGTGATGAGTGTACTCATGGCGCTGTTACTCGAAAGGCAGCGCGGCTGACGAGCAGCGCTGCGCTGAGGGCGCATGGGACATCATGACACTGGAGCGCCGCATCACGAGGCGCTCCAGTTTTCGCTTATGGCTCGCTATTCGTACCGGAGTGCATTCATGGGCTCCACGCGTGAGGCTCGATGCGCAGGGATGAAACCTGCTGCCAGCGCCACCGTTGCCAGGATCAGAACAGCACCCGCCATGGACGTAGCATCGTAAGGCTCCAGCCCGAACAGCAGCGAACCCGCCAGCCGTCCCAGCCCAAGCGCTGCCCCGAGCCCGATTACGCCGCCTGTGACGATCATCAATGCTACCTGGCGTAACACCATCGATCGCACCCTGCCGCTGGAGGCGCCCAGCGCCATGCGAACGCCGATCTCCCGCGTTCGCTGAGCCACGGTATAGGACAGCACGCCGTACAGCCCCACGGCCGCCAGCAACGTTGCCAGTATCGCGAATGCTGCCGAGAGCACAGTGATAAAGCGGTCCATGAAGGTGTTCTGCTCAACCTGACTCACAAGCGTGCGGAGGTCGGCCACGGGCAGGTTCGGGTCCAGGCTCGCAATCACTCGCTGCACTGCGCTCATCAGCGCGTCTGTACTGCTCGAAGTGCGAACGTAGAAGTACATGGAACCGGCGCTGGCATCCTGCCTGTAAGGTGTAAAGAACACCGGCGGAACCTCGTCTTTCACCTCGCTGTACTTCGCGTCCTGCACGAGCCCCACAATCTGCATGTCCAGTTCTTCGTTGCCTCCGGCCGCCATGAAGCTGCCCACGGCATTTCGGCCAAGCCCGAACTTTCGCGCGAAAGCCTCGTTCACGATCGCTACGTCTCCGGCACCCGCAGCGTCTGCGCGCGTGAACTCACGCCCGGCGATCAACGGAACGCCGAGAGTACTGAAGTAGGCCGGGCCAATTCGGCTGAACCTCGAATTGGCATCCGTATCGGGAGCACGTTCAAATCCCTGCACATTCACGTCAGAACCCCAGCTGCTTCCCGCAAGCACCGGAACCAGCGAAGCACTCACGCCCGTCACGCCGGGCAGCGCTCCCAGTTCATCCTCCACCCGCTCGAACAGGATTGCAGACCGCTCGGGCTCGTAACCGTTGAGTTCCGGCGAGAGGCTGAAGGTGACCACGTTGCTCGTGTCCATGCCCAGGTCCACACGACTCACGTTTACCAGGCTACGTATGAACAGCCCGGCAGATACGAGCAACGCCATGGACAGCGCGATCTGAGCGGTCACGAGCGCCGTGCGGAAGCGCGCGGCGGCGCGCGCGCCTGACGGCTGGCCGGTATTGCCGCGAAGGGTGGTGATGAGATCGGGACGCGTACTGTGGATTGCAGGGAATAGCCCGAACAGAAGCCCGGTTCCCAGGGCTACTGCGGCAGCGAACGCCACAAGCTGCCAGTCGAGCTGCAGGTTCAGGGTCTCGATGGCCTCCGCAGGCACGAGCGATCCGATACCACGAAGCGCCAGATACGCCACCAGAAGGCTCACAGCTCCGCCCAGCACGGCAAGCACCATGGATTCCGTCAGCAGCTGCGAAAGTAGCTGCCGGCGTCCGGCGCCTATCGAGAGCCTCACCGCCATCTCCAGGCTCCGCCGTGCCGCACGAGCCAGCAGCAGGTTCGCGATGTTGGCACACGCGATCAGCAGCACGATCACCGTGATCGCCATGAGGATCAGCATTGGAGTTCGCACCTCTTCGTGCACGGAACTCTGCCCTCGCCACCCTTCGGAGAGTGCAATTTCCTTCGCACGGAATTCCTCCATGCGCTGGTCGCTCATTCCCTCCTGCAGCGCGGCTTCCACGTCCTGAATGATCGGCCGGTAGACCGCATTCATCGCTACGGAGGCCTGCTCCATCGACACGCCCGGCGCCAGGCGCCCGAACGCATACACCCAGTATGACCGCCTGTTATCGAACCCGTTGAAGCCGGGATTCATCTGCGCGCGCATCGAGATCGGTACGAACACACGCGGGTTGGACGCGAGTGTAGTACCGGTGAAGCCTGCAGGCGCTACGCCCACGATAGTCATCGTGTGGCCGTTCACGACTATCGGCTGATTCAGCACTCCGGGATCGGCACCCAGGTTTGAAGTCCAGTAGCCGTGGCTCAGTACCGCCACAAAGTTCTCACCCAGGCCCTCATCGTCCGCCGGCTCCAGAAGCCTCCCGAGTACCGGTCGTATGCCAAGCGTCTCGAAGTAGGAGCCGGATACCATGAGCCCTTCCGAGCTCAGAGTCTGGTTCCGGTACGCCAGGCTGGCGCCGAATCCCCGATGCGCCGCGATACCAGCCAGCGGCAGGTCAGCCTCCTCCAGGTCCCGGTACATGGGGTAGCTGAATACGTCGTCGCAGCTCCCCGCATTGCTGCAGGACTGCGAGCCTGGCTTGACACCCGGAGCGCTCAGGTTCACCAGTGCCGCCGGATCCGTTACCGGCAGGCTGCGCATGAGCATCTGGTCCATGAGCGAGTAGATGGCCGCATTGCCCCCGATGCCGAGCGCAAGGGAGATGATGGCTACGCCGGTAACGAACGGCGTTCGGAATAGCGTTCGGAAAGCGAGTTTCAGATTGCGCATTGGGAGCGTTGTCCGGGGCTCAGCAGTGCTTCCGCCTCGTTATGGCAGACGGCGCAGGATCCCTTATGGGACATCCGTACGTTGCCGAATGGTTTGCGGTGTCACTGGAACGGAGAACGCACCTTCCGCAAAGCACTTGCGGCCCGCTCTCCGAAAGGAGATGCGGGCCGCAAGCGTTCGACACGTCAGGAAGGAAGTTTTGAAGCCAGATGTTGGTCATCGTTGGGTGGCCGGCCGTTCAGCTCCGCCTTCCTCGCACTGAGGCATGACGTCACTGCCCGAATTCGGTCCCCGGCTTCAATAGTGTTCGGCTCAAAACTGCTGACTCCCTGAGCGTGCCGGACGTACAGTAATTTAGTGGCAAAAGCCGCCGCATGCCAGTAACATCTACCGGTGCAGCCTACTTGTCGGACCGCTTAAGCCCCGTAATCGCCACCACATACGCCGATTTCCCCGCATCGTACCGCATGCTGTAGCTGGACGGATACCAGCCCGGCGTACCGTACTCCGCGGGCCGCTTCACTTCCAGCACGACGGGACCGGAATCCTTCACACCCTCGAGGAACGTTCTCGTTACCATGGGCTCCAGGAAGATCATCTTGCCCTTGTAGGACCCGTAGATGAACGTCTTGTCGAACGCACTGCCCTGGAACTCGGGAGAGGTTGGATCCACCCAGTGCACTCCCATCTCGGGCATGGACATGCCGTCGGTGATATGTCCAGGAGGAAGGTTCTGCGGCGCAAGCACGGTTGGCTCCGGCCCTGCCGCTATCTGCATCCGCTCCGCCTCGCCAATCTGGTAGAAGTGCACGTCGAAGTGCGGAAGGTCATACACGCCTGGCGGCTCGTGCCCGTGCGGATTCCAATCCACGGTAAGGTGCTTGAAGCCTGACGCAGGTATCCCCTCCGGGAGCGACACACGCAGAGCAGTCATATGCTCCGGCAGCCCTGCCATTGCCTGGTCGCTGATCAGCACACCCATCTCCAGGATGGCGTTATCGGCACCCAGGTTCACATAGCTGCGAACGGTGCCCTTTCCAAGCTCCACAGGCTCACCCAGGGCGGTGTAGGCAGCTATCTCCTGCGCACCGATCGCCGTATTCCCCGCCGACAGCAGAATCGGGATTGCCAGTGAGGCAAGAGTGTATTTGTACAGGAACTTCACAGATCGGTAGGAGCTCATAGCGTGACTCCACGTGTTCCAAAGGTTGACGGACGGTCCAACACATTCCGGATTCAATGACCGTAATGCGGACCATCCGGCTGATGCGTCATTCCTGCCGGGAACACGACACGACCACTCAACTTCCGCTCGCGCTTCGCTCCGCAATCGCGCGGAGCCCCTCATCCAGCTCCGACCTGGACAACCAGTGCCCTCGCCACATAACCCCCGAAATGCGCGACAGGTTCTGCGCGCTCTCCAGCGGGTTGGCGTCCAGCAGCAACAGGTCTGCACGCTGGCCGGCGGCAACGGTGCCGAATGAATCCTCATTCGCGAAGTAACGACCCACGTTGCTCGTGCCGCTCTCCAGGATCTCGTAGGGCAACATTCCCGCTTCCGCCATGCGGGGAAATTCCCGATGCAGCGAGAACCCGGGCACGCTGAACTGCTGCGGCGCGTCAGTGCCCATCAGGATGCCAACGCCTCCCGCATGCAGCGCAGCCAGGATGCGCTGCCGGTTGTCGATCACGCGCTGCGCCATTGCAGCATCGAACCCGGGCGAGGACAGACGCTGACGGTGGATGTTCGTCCACTGCTGCACAGTTCGCTGCGGCATGTACCGAAGCTCGGGATACGCGGTAAGCTCCTCGAGCGACAGCGTGCCCTGCAGCACCTCCCACAGCGCCATTGTAGGCACGATCCAGGCGCCTGCCTCACGCGTGTGCCTCACGATCGCCGCGAGTGAATCCTCGTTCACGGCACCGGCAGCACCGTCCAGGTGCTCCACGTAACCATCCACGTGATCGAAGGTTTCCTGCCCCATCTCCAGCGCGTGTACCAGGCCCACATCCGCCGGCACATGGCCGCCAAAGCGTATCCCAACCTCACGGGCCGTTCTCGCCATGGCATCGTACGCAGCCCGCGGCACTCCCGGGTGAACCTTGAGCAGGTCCCAGCCGGCGGCATGCTGCTCACGAACCATCTGCTCCGCACGTTCGGGCGTGGTGGCCGAATTCCCGTTGAAGCTTGGTCCCGCCAGGTAGAGCACCGGAGACACCATCTCTCCCCGCGCGGCACGCGCCCTCAACTCCAGCTGGCCCTCGGCGCCAAGCATGCCCCGAACGGTGGTGATTCCGTTGGCCACGTAGAGAAAGAGTACGTCGTTGGTGAACTGCGCTGGCGCGTTCGGCGGTGGCACGTGGCCATGCATCTCTGCCAGTCCGGGTGCGAGGAACTTGCCCTCGCCCTCCACCACACGCGCTCCGGCGGGCACGCGAACACTGGCGGTTGGGCCAACCTCGACAATGCGATCGCCACGCACCACAACCGTGTGCCTCGGCAGCACTCGCTCGGAGTCCATGGGCACCACCGTCACATTCACGAACACCGTTGTGGCGGTGTCCTGCGCTGCCGCTGTGCCGCCCTGGAGCGGTGCGGAGAGCGCTGCGAGTACTGCCAGGGATATGAGCATTTCACCGTGGGTGGGATGTTCGCGTTGCGTTGTGCTGGTACCGCAGCCAGTATGGTGCAGTGGCGTACCACACCATGCAACCGACGCGCACGGTGCGTGCCCCGAAATCCAGCAATCCGGTCGTGGTGCGCGTCTCAGTAGTTGGTGGCCGTCCTCATTCCGCAGGCGGACACGACCCACGATACCCGTGCCCCAATGGAGGAACCACGTTGACGGTTTCCGTGTCCCCCGCGCAGAGCGCCGAGCCTCGCTCGCGCCGCGCCCTGCACTCGTTCCGTGCAGCCGCAGCCTCCTGCCTGCCCGCACCGCGGCTCGCATCGGCAGTGGCGGCAGCCCTGCTCCTCTCAGCCACGATCAACCCGGCCGACGCCCAGCGTCCCGGCGGGCCGCCACCACGTCCTGCGGCAGCACCGGAGACTCCGCCTGTACCGCCCGGCCCCTTCCCCATGCCGGACACCACGAAGCGCATGCACATCGTTCCGGGCGACAGGCACGGACCGAGCGCGTTTCCAATGACGCACTACGACCAGGTGCGTCCCAGGGCCTCGGGCGTGATGGACTTCGAGCACTACCACACCTCCGAGGAGATCGAGTGGTGGATGCGGAAATGGGCATACGAGCACCCCGAGTTCATCTCGCTGTACGAGGTGGGTGAGAGCTACGGCGGGCGTCCCATCATGCAGATGACGTTCACCAACAAGTCCACTGGTGCCCACACGGACAAGCCGGCGGCGTTCTTCGAGGGAGGCCGTCACTCCGGAGAGATCACGTCAACCGAGAGCGTGCTCTGGCTCGCGTGGCACCTGGTGGAGAGCTATGGTCGCGACACCGCCATCACGAGGCTGATCGACCAGAACGCCATCTACCTTCGTCCGCTGAACAACCCGGACGGTTCCGACATGTACCGCCTCACGGCACAGACGAACCGCAGCACCGTGCGTCCGCACGACTCGGATGGAGACGGGCTGCTCGACGAGGATCCGGGCGAAGACCTGGATGGCGACGGGTTCGTGAGGCAGATGCGCCAGTTCGTGGGCGAGGGCAAGGGCAGCTACGCGGTTGACGATCGCGATCCGGCGGGTCGAGTAATGCGCCGCGTTGGCGATGGCAACGGCGCATACGAGGTGTATCCGGAAGGCACAGACAACGATGGCGACGGCCGCTATAACGAGGATGGCGTTGGCGGGCTGGACCTGCACCGCAACTATCCCTACAACTGGCGTCCGGAACCTGGCAAGGACCTCACCGGTCGCGGATACACACAGAATGGAGCTGGTGAGTTCCCGCTCTCCGAGCCGGAAACCAAGGCAGTATTCATGTGGCTGATCACGCACCCTAACGTGGGCGTGGTGAACACGATGGACACCGCGGTACCCATGCACCTCCGCGGCCCGTCAACATGCGAGGAAGCCGAGTGCATGTTCCCGAAGGACCGCATGCTGTACCAGTACTTCGACTCGGTTGGGCTCTCGTTCACGAAGTATCCATGGGCCGGTGACGTTTACCGCACCTATGCAACGCGCACTCCGGTAAACCCGTTCACGGGAGACTCGGCACGCCCGTCACCGCTCTTCGGGCACTCACCCGACTACGGCTACTTCCAGTACGGCGCCATCTGGTACGGCGATGAACTCTGGAATGGCGGACGCGAACGCGACTACGACAACAACGGCGTGTTCGAGCAGTGGGAAGTGTCTCGCTGGTGCCACGAGAACTACAGCGGTGACTGCTTTCAGCCGTGGACGAAGTTCCAGCACCCGGAATTGGGCGAGGTGGAGATCGGGGGCTTCAACCCGAAGTTCTATTCGCAGAACGGGCCGCCTGAAATGCTGGAGCAGTGGGCTCGTCGTCAGGCAGAGTTCAACCTGTTCATGGCGAAGTCCCTGCCGCGCATCGAAATCACCAACGCAACCATGACCAGCGTGCCGGCGGGTGCAAGAGACTCGGCCACACACGAGATTCGCGTCACGGTTCGGAACACCGGCCGCATTCCAACCGCTCTGGAAATCGCACAGCGCGTGAAGGCGGTTCGGCCCGACATGATCTCTGCGCGCTTTGCGAACGGCAGTGGCTCGCGCACGGTGGGACGCGCTGAGGAGTTCCACCTGGATGGCGGCGAGTCGCGTACGATCACGGTTCGCGTGAGGCGCGGCGCAAACGATCGCTCGAACAACTTCACGGTGCGTGCGATCAGCACACGCGGTGGAATAGCTGAGCGCACCGTATCCTGGTAAGTGAACGAAGCTCCGGCTGGAATAGTGCCAGCCCGGAGCCCTCGCCGATGTGAAAACAGCTGGCACTGCTACCCGTTCGGGCTTGCGATGCCAGCTGTTTTTATGTGGGAGTTGCTACTCCTTCAGCACCACTACCGGATCTACCCGTGTTGCGCGCCAGGCCGGTATCGTGCACGCCACGAACGCCACCGAAGCAATGACGGCAGACACCGCCAGGAAGGTGAGCGGATCTGCCGGCGACACTCCGAACAGCAGCGAACTCACCAGCCGCGACAGCCCGAACGCTGCGAGCAGCCCGATGCCGATTCCAGCTGCCGTGGTCCGCATTCCCTGGCCGAGCACCATTCGCCTCACGACTCCGCGATCGGCACCCAGGGCCATTCGCACACCTATCTCGCGCCTGCGCTCGGTTACCATGTACGACAGAACGCCGTACGTACCCACGGCGGAGAGCAACAGCGCCACGAGCGCGAATACGCCCAGCAGCTGCGCCAGGAAACGCGGACGCGCAACGGAATCGGCTATCACCGCCTCCATGGTTCTGAAGTCCACCAGCGGGAGGCCAGGGTCCAGTGCGGAAACGGCTCGTCGTGATGCCCCCAGCACCTGATTCACCGGAAGCTCGGACCGCACGACCACATTCATCGTTCGCGGCGCGTTCCCCATGTGTTCAGTGGCCTGCCCATAGCTGAAGTACATCTCAGTTCCGGCCTCTGCATCCATCCCCGACTGCTTCACGTCCTTGAGAACACCCACAATCGTGAACCACGGTACGTCGCCGAAGCCGGGGCGCATTCTCTGCCCGACAGCACTCTGGCCCGGCCAGTAACGCCTGGCGAGTGTCTCATTCACCAGAACCACCGGCGGTGCACCCTCTACATCGGTCTCGGAGAATCCACGCCCGTCCACCACCGGAATCCCCATGGTGGCCACGTAATCCGGCGTCACGAACTGCCAGAAGTCCACGTTGAACGGACGAGCGGGATCATCCGACGGAATGCCCTCGAACTCCGTGTCATTGGCATTCACGTTTCGCAGCGGCGGGAGCCCTGCCATGGCCGCCACGGACTGTACGCCACTCGTCTGGCGAAGGCTGGCGAGAAGATCGTTGAAGAACGCGGTGCGCTGGTCGCCATCCGGATATGTGGCAGCTGGCAGCACTACTCCATAGGTCGTGAGACCGTCGCGATCGAAGCCGGCGTCCACATCCATCCGGTTCCAGAAGCTGCGCAGCATCAGCCCGGCGCCAACAACGAGCGTAACCGCCAGTGCCACCTCACCCACCACGAGCATGCGACGCAACCGTGTGCGCGCCATGGTGGCCGTGGTACGTGCCGCTCCTTCCTTCAGCGACATGTTCATTACACCAGCACGCATGTGCATCAGCGGTGCAAGGGCGAACACCAGGCTGGTGATCACAACGATCCCCGCAGTGAATGCCATCACCCGCCAGTCCAGTCCTATTTCTGCCGCACGCGGAATGCTCTCGGGGTTCGCTGTAAGCAGCAGCTTCACACCGGCCCAGCCAAGTGCAAGTCCGAGTGCACCGCCAGCGATGGTGAGCACGAGTCCTTCCCCGAGGAACTGACCCAGCACACGTCCGCGTCCCGCACCGAGCGCCGCACGAATTGCAAACTCCTTCTGGCGCGACTCTGCGCGCGCGAGCAGCAGGTTGGCCATGTTGGCGCATGCAACGAGAAGCACGAACAGAACCGCACCCTGCAGCATCCAGAGTGAGGTTCGCGCATCACCGATTACGTCCGTGTGCAGGTCTGCATACTGGAAACGGTGGGTGCTGTCATTAGGAACGTGTCCGGTGCCGGCGATGTCGCGCCAGCTTCCGAGCAGGTTCTCCAGCTCTGCTTCCGCCTGCTGCATGGTGGCGTCGTGTCGAAGCCGGCCAACCAGGTAGAGAAAGTGGCTGCCGCGCTGGTTGGCCAGCTGCTCGGGGTCGATTGGCAGCGGAGCCCAGATGCGTATGCGCTCGTCGCGAAGGTCGAAGCCGGGCGGCATGACGCCAACCACGGTGCGCTGCACCCCGTCCACTTCCACTGCGCTTCCCACGATGGACCTGTCGCCGCCGTATGCCTCACGCCACAGCTCGTCCGACAGAACCACCACCTGTTCGGCGTCGGGTCGCATCTCGTTCTCGGTGAACGTGCGTCCCATTGCAGGCGGAGTTCCAAGCACGTTGAACAACGATGCAGACACGCCTGCAGCCGTGACTCGTGTGGGGCTCTCACCCGCACCGATGTTTACAGCCGTTACGGTGTACGCACCTATGTCGCTTAGCAGTTCGCTGTGTTCACGAAGCTCCACGAACTCCGGTGGAGATATCCAGAAGCGATCGAAGCCGAGGGTTGGAAACTGGCTGGTGATCATCACCAGGCGCTCGGGGTTCGCGTAAGGCAGCGGCCTGAGCAGCACTCCGTTTATTACGCTGAATATTGCGGAGTTGGCGCCGATACCCAGTGCGAGCGTGAGAATCGCGAGGATCGCGAACGCCGGCGAGCGCAGCAGCGCGCGCATGGTATGGCGGAGATCGTGGAAGAAGGCACTCATGTGGAATTGCCTCGATATTGATGCGCGCTCTCAGGGACTTTTCGGCGGGAACCGCGGCCTGAGGCCGGGCAGGCGTTCTCTGCAGACGAGCCCGCGCGTACCTCCAGCGTCGCCCGCCTGTGTCATATGACAGGACGGGAAGGCCAGGAGTTTCAATTGTGCCGGGATTGGGTGCGCAAGTCGCAACAACGACGCTTCAGGGCGTAGCTATTTCAGGTACCGTTCAGCGAGCTGTTCCAGCCTGTCGTCACCCTCGGCGCGAGCGCGCGCGAGTATTCGCTCCACGTATTCGCGGAGCTTCGGTTCTCCCCAGTAGTAGCCGGTTGCCATCTCGGCGCTGCCGGTGTCTCCTTCGCGTGCAGCTTCGAGGAGTGCATCGGCTGCAGCGGCGTCGAAGCCCGGGTCATCGCGCGGTGGAAGCGCGAAGCGTCTGGACGGATCGCCCCAGGCGCCGGCGTCCTCGTTTACGAAAGCGCGCGACACGGTTCAGCCTGCCACGTCAGCGCCTTGTGCGGGCAACTGGCTCCGGTTGATACCACTCTGAGCAAACGCCTGCAGTTCGGCATTCAGGTCACGCTCCAGAATTGCGCCCAGCCACTGGATTTCCTCGTGCAGCAGTTCGCGCGCGGGAGTGCCGTTTGTGTGCGTGCGACTGCAGCGTGTCACCTGCGAGCGTGCATTTTCCGTTGCGTCGGCGGGGATGTTGTCGGCAACCGCGATCACGCCGTCATGGAGCGAGATCGGATGCAGCCAGCACCGGACAGGCTTGAATCTCCACGGCGACTGTCCGCGTTCGGCAGCCAGAACCTGGAATGCGCAGCGTCCTCCGTCCACGAGAAAGGCGCACGCTGCGTGTCCGAAGCGTTCGGGATAGTCTGCAGCAACCTCTCCGATCAGCCTGTCCCTCACGAGAGTCCTGCCGCCCGCGCCCGGGCGGCCTGACGACTGGATGAGGTTCTCCACGTTAGTGATTCCGTGGGACTCGAAGAAGTCCCGCTCGAGCACCACGAGTTCCCTGAGCACGTGAACTTCTTCATCTCCCAGTGAGGTTCCTTCGGTGCAGCACTGCCCAAGGCAGTCGCGAACGTCGCAACGAGTGAGTGGTCGCTCGAATGACCTGGCGTCGAGCCGGGCATTCCCCAGCGACTCGCGCATGGCCAGCATGGTCTGCTCGAAGGCGGAAGCCGGAAACGCCGAGGGGAGTGCAACCGCGGCTGCCGCACCGGGAACTGCAGCGCCTGCGGGCGGAAGCTCGCCGGGTACGGGCGGAACTTCCGGAGAGCTGCCAGCGCTGTTCATGGTGTACCGATGGGCCAGAGTTCGACCAGGTTGCGTGCCACGTAAGGCACTGCCACGGTGGTACCTGCGGCGTCCACCGCAATGTCTGCAGGCGCGCCCTCGAGGCGAATTCGCTGCAGCACGGTCTCAACCCTGCCTGACGACTCCGCCGGCAGCACGTAGATGGAACTGTCCGTCTGGCTCGATACCACCACGCGGCCGTCGTGGAGTATCTCTATCCCATCGTAACGGCCGCCCGAGGGCAGTGTGCGCCAGGGACGAAGCTCGCCACCCGCTCGCCAGCTCATCAACGTTTGCGAACCTCCGAACGGCAGCACCACGAAATCGCCCTCGCGTTCGTTCCAGGTGATGCCGTTAGGGCGGTTGAGCATGGAATCTTCAAGCGCTATGGACGAGTTGGCTCCACGAACGCGATAGATGCGATTGCGACCCGTGTCCGTGATGTACAGCGTGCCGCTGTCGTCGGCTGCAATATCGTTGAGGAAGCCTGGCTCCCACCGAGTCATGTCCACAGCTGCCAGCAGCTCGCCGCTTCGCACGTGGAAGCCGCGGATTGCGTCAACGTCTGCGGCCCAGAGCGTGTCGCCCACGATCGTCATGCCGCGGGGAGCATGCAGCGTGGTACCGTTTCGACCGCCCTGGATGAAGTCGAGTGCGTCAACCGTACCGTCTTCCAGCACTCGGCTGATCATGCCGTTGTTATCGGTTGCCGAGGCAGCCCCGTTCCAGTTGCCGATGAACCAGACCTTCTGGTCCGGGTCGAACCGAACGGATTCGGGACCGAGCAGCCCGGTTATGACTTTCGGGTCTGCCTGCTGTGCGCCCAGGCGTGTGACGGAGCCGTCTTCGTCAGGCGGAGCCGCGGTACTGATTGGAAACGGTGCCGCGGCCGCAGACGTAAGCGCACCGGCCACAACCAATACGGCACCCCATGACAGTGCACGCGGTGCTCGCCTGCCACCGAAGAGCGCGCCGTCACTACTCGTAGTGCGAGGCATTCTACGCATGCCGACTCCAGTGAGGGACATGGACGCGTGTGTGGCGAGCGGCGTGCCACGGCGCGGCCAGCCGCATCAAAGAACACGGCTGGCACTCGTTAAACCATGCGACGAAGGTAACCCTCGACGCTTACCGGCGTATCGCACCTCGAGGTACTCCTGGCGCACCACGCCGGTCCCTCAAACGGGTCCGCTACTCCTTTCCTGCGTACTCCTGCCCCCGCGCGATACTGCGCAGAGCGTCAGCGGCCGCATCCAGGCCGCGCCGCAGGTCAGCCCAGAGATCCTCCACGTCTTCCAGTCCCGGCGACAGACGCAGCATTCCGTCTGCAATACCGGACGCCAGCCGCACCGCGGGATCGATGCCGCGATGGGTAAGTCCGGCGGGATGCTGGATCAGCGTATCCACCGAGCCCAGGCTTACTGCCGGCGTCGCCAGGCGCATTGCCTCCATGCACGCCGCAGCCGGCTTGTACCCACCCTCGAGCTCGAACGCCAGAACACTCCCCGGCCCGCTCATCTGCCTGCCGATCAGCCCGGTGGGGTCTGCTCCCGGCAATCCGGGATAGTGAACCCTCACCACCTCGGGCGCCTCGTCCAGCCTCCGCGCGAGTTCCTGCGCGGTAGCCTGAGCGCGCTCCACCCTGAGCGGGAGCGTCGCCAGCCCACGGTGGAGCAGGTACGCAGCCAGCGGGTGAAGGATGCCGCCAGTGGCAACGCGCACCCGTCTTACACGGCGCGCCCACTCGTCGTTCGTCACGATCACGCCAGCCACGACGTCGCCGTGTCCGCCCAGGAACTTGGTGGCCGAGTGGAGCACGATGGTTGCGCCAAGCTCGAGCGGACGCTGCAGAACCGGTGTGCTGAAAGTGGAGTCCACAAGCACCGCGACGTCGCCGGCCTGCCTCACGACCGACGCGATGTCCACGAGCGACAGCGTTGGATTCGCTGGCGTCTCCAGTATCACCAGCGCAGTATCGGGGCGCATTGCCTGCGCAACCTCGTCTGGCTCCGCAAAGGTCACCTCCATGCCCGTAATCCCGCCCACCAGCAGGCTGTCGGTTCCGCCATACAGCGGACGCACTGCCACCACGTGCCCGCCAAGCTCGCGCGCCGCCAGCAGCACTGCGGTGGTTGCTGCCATGCCGGATGCGAAGGCGATTCCGTCCTCGCCGCTCTCCAGCGCTGCAATAGCCCTTTCCCAGCGAGCGACGGTGGGATTGTACAGACGCGAATAGATGTAGTCGTCCGCCTCTCGTGCCCCGCCGGCCAGCGCCTCGAGTGACGCCGTTCCAGACGCGAGGTCGGTTACGGGATACGTTGAGGAGAGGTCGATCGGCGGCACGTGAGCCTTGAGCTCGCCAAGATCCTCCCTGCCCAGATGTACGGCTCTGGTGGCCAGCCGCTGTTCCTTCTTGCTGTGGGGCATCGTCGCCTCCTCCATCTAAGGTTGTGGCGCGCGGCTGGGGTTCCGCGTCTACCCTGTAGAATAGAACTCAGTACCATATTTTGGATGCATTACCGAATCCCGTTCGCCTAAAGCCCATGTCTCGCGATCTCGACCGAATTGATCACGCTATTCTGGCCGTTCTGCGGAATAACGCTCGGCTCACGAACAAGGAGTTGGCTGCCAGGGTTGGGCTCGCCCCCTCCAGCTGCCTGGAACGTGTAAGACGGCTGCACGAGGAGCGGGTGCTGCGGGGCTACTACGCAGAGATCCGGCCCGATGCCCTGGG
>DATGOL010000121.1:0-38810 GCA_035306065.1 Gemmatimonadales bacterium
TCTCCCGCCTCGCCGCGATGTCCGCGATCGCCCCGGCGGGACTCCGCTTCGCTCCCAGCCCCCGCTTCCAGGACGACCCGTTCGAGCTCGGCGTCGCATCGGGCGATCCGCTGCCTGACGGGGCGGTCATATGGACTCGGCTTGCGCCGCGGCCCATGGAACCCGAGGGCGGCATGCCAGGCATACGCACTACGGTGACCTGGGAAGTGGCGCGCGACGAAGGGTTCAGCAACGTGGTGCAGACAGGGCGTGTGACGGCCGCGCCCGAGCTCGCGTACAGCATTCATGTGGACGTTCGCGGACTCGAGCCCGCACGCTGGTACTTCTACCGCTTCACCGCGGGCGACGCAGTGAGCCCCGTGGGCCGGCTCAGGACCACGCCCGCACCGGGCGTGATCATTCCCCTCAACCTTGCCGTAGCCAGCTGCCAGCATTACGAGCAGGGTTACTGGACAGCGTACGAGCACATGGTGCGCGAAGAGCTGGATCTCGTTGCGCACCTGGGCGACTATGTGTACGAGTATGGTGCGTACGAGGATCGCGTGCGGAATCATGCCGGTCTCGAGATTCGCACGCTGGAGGACTACCGTCGTCGTTATGCGCTCTACAAGATGGACCCGCTGCTGCAGGCCGTACACCTGCGCTGCCCGTGGATCGTGACCTGGGACGACCACGAGGTGGACAACAACTATGCGGGCCTCACGGGCGAGAACCTCATGGAGAGCGACGAGCAGATGCACGTTCGTCGTGCGGCAGCATACCAGGCGTGGTGGGAGCATATGCCGGTGCGGGTTCCGCGTGCGCGCTCCTGGGCAGACCTCAACATCGCGCGTCGCATGCAGTGGGGCGGCCTGGCGCAGTTCCATGTACTCGACACCCGTCAGTACCGCAGTGACCAGGCGTGTGGCGACGGTCTCAGGCCGGTGCCGTGCGGCGACTGGAACGAGCCGTCGCGCACCATGCTGGGCGAGGTGCAGGAGCGCTGGCTGGCGGACGGCCTCACGAGCAGCGATGCACGGTGGCAGGTGCTCGCGCAGCAGGTGATGGTAGCTCCGTTCGACAACGTTCCTGGTGAAGTGCGCGGCGTATCCATGGACCAGTGGAGCGGATACCCTGCAGCGCGGGAGCGGATGATGCGCGCTGTGGCGGATAGCGCACCCAACCGCACCGTGGTTCTCACCGGCGACATCCACTCCAACTGGGTGAACGAGCTTCACGTGCCTCACACGCCGGTGGAAGGCGCTGGCGTGGCGGCGGAGTTCGTTGCCACCAGCATCTCGTCAGGCGGTGACGGGCAGGACGCATGGGGCGGCGTTAACGACAACACACTGGGGGAGAACCCGCAGGTCAAGTGGCACAGCGCACGTCGTGGCTACATATACTGCGAGGTCACACCCCAGGCGTGGACATCCACCTATCGTGAGGTGCCTTACGTGAGCCGCCCAGGTGCTCCCGTTCGCTCCGCTTCCCGCTGGAGGGTGGAAAACGGCCGGCCGGGGATAGTCGCGGTCTGACCCCGCCTGGCCGGCGCGCACAGATTCTCCAATCGCTGCCGGCCACAGCCGCCGGCAACGGCCCTTTCTGACGTCACCAGCAACCTTTCTGCGCATCAGGGCATCCAAGATGTAGCGGTCGCGAGGCACTCGTGGCCGCAGCGCATCTCCGACGCCGGAGTTGACACTTTCAGTTTGTCATTGCCGTACTGCCTGTCATGAGCGCAGGCAATCCACCAACTCCACGATGAGCAGCATCAGCCTGGAAATGCCAGCGGTTACGGGCGCGCCGGTAGAAGTGCGGCGTCCCCCGGTTACCGCTGAAACGGAGGCACGGAAGCGGGAATCGGCGAAGCAGTCGCAATCGCGGGCCGGGGTGCGCGCGGGCAGCGCCGGCACCCGTTCGCGTACGCCAACCATCCCCGCTCTCACCCCGGTTTCCGGCGTGCTCGCACAAAATGCCGCCCGGCTGGAAGCAACCGACCGCAGGCTGATCGCACTCGAGCTCGGCGCCCGCTACCAGGTGGAACGCCTGCTGGGACGCGGCGGGAACGCCGCGGTATACCTTGCACGCGACGTGTCGCTGCACCGCCCGGTTGCGCTCAAGATCGTACGAGACAAGGACGGCTCCGAGCCGCGCGAGCAGTTCCGTCGTGAGGCACGGCTTGCCGCTCAGCTCGCTCACCCGGGCATCGTTCCCGTGTACGCATACGAGGAACGCCCCGCCATCGCGTGGCTCGTTATGCAGTACGTGTCCGGCGAGTCGCTCGCAGACCGCCTGCGCGCCAGGGGCCGCCTCACACACCAGGAAGCACGTCGCATTCTCGCCGACCTGGCACTCGCGCTGGAACACGCACATCGCAACGGCGTGGTGCACCGGGATCTCAAGCCGGCGAACATCCTCCTCGAGCGCGGCAGCGAACGCGCGCTGCTCGCCGACTTCGGCGTCGCCATGCGCCACTGGTCGGACCGCGAGATGACTCGCGATCGCCGAGCGTGGGGCACGCCCGCCTACATGAGCCCCGAGCAGGCGCTGGGCGAACCGGACGTGGATGGCCGCAGCGACCTGTACGCACTGGGCCTCATGGGCTTCGCGATGCTTACCGGCAGGCTGCCGTTCACCGGCGGAACGCCGGAGGCACTCCTGGCGAGCCGCCTGTCGTCTGCGCCGCCGCGCGTGCGCGAGTATGCGCCCGACACGCCACCGAGCCTGGCGGCCGCCATCGAAAGGTGCCTGGAGCCGAAGGTGGAGCGCCGGTGGAAGAGCGCGATGGGGCTGCACCAGGCCCTCATGGCGGAGAGCGGCGGCTGGCGTTCGTGGGAGCGGAGCCTCGGCTGGGTGAAAGCGCTACTCTGAGCGCGGCTGCCACTGAAGGGTTACTCCGAGCGCGGCGTGCCCGTCTGACACGAGTCTGATTCGACACTGACTCGCGTTGGACTGGCACCGCGAACGACACCGGCTCTGGTTCCCGGTGCTCAGGGCGCGGCGGGCACCCTTCACTCCCTGTAGCATGCTAAAAACAGCAATCGCAGCTTCCATGCTGGTTTCCTCGTTCGCCTTCGCTCCCGAACTCCGCGCGCAGGCAACTACCGTGGGCACCTTTAACGTTGTGCGCGCCGCAGACCCGATTGACGATTCCAACCGCTCCTACATTGCCGCTGGCGTTGCCGGCGAGGCGCAGGGCGGTTCGATCGAATGGCGCTGCATGGAGGACGGCCTGAATGTGGTGCTCGACATCGGCAAGTACTTCGGCGGCGATGACGACGACGAGATTCAGGTTATCACGCGCGTAGACCAGGACGCGAACTCGGGAATGGTGTACTGGCCGCTGCTGCAGTCGCACACCTCGGCGTACATGCCCATGGACCGCGTGGCAGCGTTCACCAGGCGAGCGAAGACGGCAAGGCAGATAGCGGTGCGCGCAACAGACCCGCTGGATGGCGAGACGCTCACATTTGTCTTCCCGATCGAGCAGTTTGACCGTGCACTGTCGCAGATTCTTCCCTGCAACTGACCATGTCAGCCACCCGCGTGGCCCGGAGCGGGGAATTCAACCACTCCTGGTCACGCTGATTACTGCGGCGCAGCGAGCTTCCTGAGTCAGCTGCGCCGCCGCCTCGAGAGCGCTCCTCCGCCTCCAGCACGCGCCTGGCCTGCTGGAGGTGTCGCTTTTCGTGCAGCACGAGGATCGTGAGGCAGTCGTCCAGGCTGTAGGTTACCCAGCCAGCCAGGGGTGACGTTACGATCGTCCGTTCCAGGTTCACGCTCTCCGGGATCTGCCCCAGGAGCCCGATCAGCTCTGCCTGGTGACGGACGAAGCTCTCGAGGATTCCATCCAGGTCGCTCGCGGACGGCTCGGCCTTCGGCCTTGTTTTCGTTTTTTTCTGATTCTCCGGGCTCATGGCGCCGATCATCAGCCTGCCCATCATTCCGCTGAACGGGGAGTACCGCTCCACGAACGTCTGCTTCACCGGGCCGGTGCCCAGCGATGAAAACAGCGGAAAGTAGAGGCTGTTCAGCCGGATGAGATGATCGAGACACTGGGCAACGCTCCAGCTGTTCGCGTTTGGCTTCCAGTTGAGCTCCTCGCGAGTGAGGCCATCGAGGTGAGCGCGAGCCACGCGCGTGATCTCGTTGAGCTCCGTGATGATTTCGCTGATACGATCGGTCATTTTATCCTCATGATCGCTTGTGTGCCTGCCCGCGTGACGATGGCGGCGGTGGCAGGCACGCGGGTGCTACATCACGGCCTGCATCAACGCATCCCACGCCATTCGCGCGCACTTCACCCGCGCCGGGTACCGTGCGACGCCGGCAAGTGCGCGCACGTCGCCGAGCGCCTCTGCACTTTCCTCAGCGTCTGCACCGCCTTCACCCGAGAGCAGGAGCAGTACCTGCTCCCGCATTGCCCTCATCTCTTCGCGCGTCTGGCCGCGCACGGCCTCGGTGAGCATGGACGCAGACGCCTTCGCTATGGAGCAACCCTCGCCGGTAAAGCGGGCGTCGTTCACGCGACCATCCGAATCGAAGGTGAGCGTGAGCTCCACCCGATCGCCACAGAGCGGGTTCCTTGCTTCTGAATGCGCATCAGGACGCTCGATCACGCCACTGTTGCGCGGCCGGCGGTAATGGTCGAGGAGTATGTCCTGGTACAGGCTGGACAGCGGCTGCGTCACTTGTCGGCTGCTCCTGGAGTCAGTCTGCTCCGGCAACGCCATCATACTGCTGAGCTCCGGCGGGAGCACCAATCCCACCCAGCAGCCGAATCGCCCCGTGCACCCCGCTCACCAGCGCGGCCACGTCTTCCTCGGTGTTGTATACCCAGAAGGACGCGCGGGCGGTGGCGTGCTGGTTCAGCCTGCGCATCAGCGGCTGCGCGCAGTGGTGGCCCGCCCGAATGCAAACGTTGCTGCCATCGAGCACGGTTGCGATGTCGTGCGGATGAACGCCGTCAATCACGAAGCTTGCGACGCCGGTGCGCTCGTGAGGCGGCGGGCCGAGCACGGTGACACCGGGTATGGAGTTCAGAAGCTCCGACGCGTGCAGGGTGAGCTGCAGTTCGTGCTCGCGAACGGCGTCGCCGGAAAGGCCGTCCAGGTAGTCACATGCGGCTGCGAGGCCCACGGCGTCTGCAACGTTCGGCGTGCCCGCCTCAAACTTGTGCGGGAGAACGTTCCAGGTGGTGCGGTCATCACCCACGAACTCGATCATGTCGCCGCCGGTCTGCCACGGGGGAGTTGCGTCGAGCAGCGCACGGGTTGCGGCGAGCACACCGATTCCCATGGGTGCGCCGAGCTTGTGCCCGCTGAAGGCGTAGGCGTCAACGCCTAGTGAATCGAAATTCACGGGAAGGTGCGGCACTGCCTGGGCACCGTCGCAAACGACGATGGCGTGAGGCGACGCCGCACGCACGCAGGCCACGAGCTCCTGTACGGGGTTGATGGTGCCGAGTGCATTGGACACGTGCGCGAATGCCACCACGCGGGTGCGTTCGTTCAGCATGCTGCGGAACGACTCGCGATCAACCTGCCCGTCAGGCGTGAGCTCCGCAATCCTGAACTCCGCACCGGTTGCCAGTGCAAGCTGCTGCCAGGGGACGAAGTTGGCGTGGTGCTCCATGGCGGTAACGACAACGTTGTCGCCGGCCCGAACGTTCGCGCGTCCCCACGCGGAGGCGAGCAGGTTCAGAGATTCCGTAGTGCCGCGCGTGAAGATTGCGCAGTCGGCGTCCTGCATGCCGATGAAGCGCGCCACCCGAACGCGGGCGTCGTGGTAGCACTCCGTGGAAGCCACGGAAAGCGCGTAGGCGCCGCGGTGCGGATTGGCGTTGTGCTGCTCGTAGTACTCGATCAGCGCCTGCAGCACCTGCTGCGGCTTCTGCGCGGTTGCGGCGGAATCCAGGTAGTGCAGGCCGGGGTGCCTGGCGAGCAGTGGAAAGTGCGAACGTGGTGCGAGTGCCGTCATCATCTCTCCGTCAGGTATTCAGCGGCAGCTGGCCGTTGCTTCGTTCCCGCCGCGGCCCGATACAAACCCAGTCGTCCACCTCCAGAACTTCGTAGGTGGCGAGGCTGCCGGTTGCGGGGCCTCTGGTGGCTCGGCCGGTAGCGAGGTTGAAACGTGCACCGTGCCACACGCACTCCACGCCGTCGCCGCCGCACAGTTCGCCTTTCGAGATGGCGAAGCCCTGATGTGTGCAGCGATCGCTCACTGCGTAAACGCTGCTGCCGGACCGCGCGAGGCAAACATTCTCGCCGTCGGGCGCACGAACTGCGAGCAGCATTCCGTCCACAAGCTCGCCGCACCTCACGACGGGCTCGAACCCCGCTGGTGCAGCAGGGCGTGCAAGCGGGGACGGGCCAAATTTCATCTGCTACTCCGGGCGTGCGTCGTCCTTCAGCGCGGTACGAAGCGCGTGCCATCCCAGCGACGCGCACTTCACGCGCACCGGGAACCGCGCTACACCCGCAAACGCACTCAGTCGCGCCGGCAGCTTCTCGGCGTCTTCTTCCGACATGTGACCCGTTACCAGGTCGTGGAACCGCGTGAACAGTTCCGTTGCCTCCTCGCGCGTTCTGCCCTTCACGGCCGTAGTCATGATGGACGCCGACGCCTGCGAAATGGCACAGCCCTTCCCGATGAAGCTCACATCTTCTATGCGATCCCCATCCATGCGCAGCCACACGTGCACGTGGTCTCCGCACAGCGGATTGAGTCCTTCCTGCTCCCGGTTCGCGTCAGGCATCTCGCGATGGTTGCGCGGTGACCGGGAGTGGTCGAGGATGAGTTCGTGATACAGCGCGTTGAGGTCGGGCATATGCGGTGCGCTCCGCCGCGTTGCGGCATCGCGCCTAGGGGTTAGGGTCAAGGGTTAGGGGTCAGGGAGCGGCTTCGCCGCCGCCTGACACCTAACACCTGATACCTGGCACCTGATACCTGACACCTCATTCCTCCGTGAACCGCGCCAGCGTCAACTCCTCGAGGCGGTCCTTTACTTCCTCCAGCTCGATCGTCTCGAGAACATCGGCCGCAAATGCATACGTGAGCAGCTGGCGCGCCTGCTCGCCAGACATTCCACGGCTCTTCATGTAGAACAGCGCCGTTTCATCGAGCTGACCGACCGTTGCTCCGTGCGTGCACTTCACGTCGTCTGCAAAGATCTCCAGCTGCGGCTTGGTATCCACGTGCGCACGCGGGGAGAGCAGCATGTTGTTGTTCTCCTGCTTTCCGTCCGTACGCTGCGCAACGGGACGCACGTACACCTGCCCGTTGAACACGGCGTGCGACTCATCGTCCAGAATGCCCTTGTACACCTCACGGCTGAAGCAGTCCGGCTCGGCGTGCTCGATGCGCGTCTGGTGATCAATGTGCTGCTTGCCGTTGCCCATGTACAGGCCGTTGAGCGTTGCGCCGCAGCCGGCGCCGGCAAGCACGGTGTGCACATTGGTGCGCGACATGCCGCCACCGATCGCGAAGCTGAACGAGATGAAGTGCGAGTCACGTCCCTGCTGCGCGTCAATCGTACCGATGTGGTACGCGGAGCGGGATTCGCGCTGCTCCTTCACGTGCTGCACCGTTGAGCCGTCGCCTACCAGCACCTCGGTAACCGCGTTGGTGAAGTACGGAACGTCCGCCAGCCCTATCCAGCTCTCCACCACCGAGAGCTTCGAATTGCGTTCGGCCACGATCAGGATGCGCGGGTGCACCGCCTGACGCGCAGCCGCTTCGTCCGACACGAACAGCAGGTGGATGGGCAGCTCGGCTTCCATCTCCTGCTGCACGTGAATCACCACGCCGTCGCTGGACAGCGCGGTGTTGAGCGCGGTGAAGGCATTCGTCTGTGCCGCGATGGATGCCAGGGCACCCAGGTGCGGCTGAACGAACTCCGGCTCCTCGCGAAGCGCGGTGGCGAAGTCGAGCACACTCACGCCGTCAGGCAGCGCGTGAATTTCCGAGAGCTCGGGCGCGAAGTTGCCGTTCACGAACACCATGAGCGGCCACGTGGACGAGTAGCGGTACGGATCCAGGTGCTCGGCACGCACTCCGTGCTCGGTGTGCGACGGCGCAACCGGGAAGTTGGCTTCGAGGATCGGCGAGATGTTGGTGTAGCGCCACTCCTCGTTCTTCTGCGTGGGGAAGCCATAGCTGGTGAGCCTCGCGCGAGCGATACGCCTGCGCTCGGCGAGCCATGCGGGTATGGCCTCCACTTCCGCAGGCGCCACCTGCAGCTCTTCTGCGAATGGGATTGTGGTCACGCTGCCGCTCCTGCGCCTTCGGTAATCCAGTCATAGCCGCGCTCTTCGAGCTCCAGCGCGAGCTCCTTGCCGCCGGACTTCACGATGCGGCCATTGGCGAGCACGTGTACGAAGTCCGGCACGATGTGGTTCAGCAGGCGCTGGTAGTGCGTGACGACGATGGTGGCGTTGTCGGGGCGGCGCAGCTGGTTCACGCCGGCTGCAACCACGCGCAGTGCGTCAATGTCCAGGCCGGAGTCGGTTTCATCCAGCACGGCGAGCCTGGGCTCGAGGATGGCCATCTGCAGGATCTCGTTGCGCTTCTTCTCACCGCCGGAGAAGCCGGTGTTCACGGAGCGGGAGACCATCGCGTCAGGCATCTCCACCAGGCGCATCTTCTCTTCCATTACGTCCAGGAACTCCATGGGGTCAACTTCCTCCTGGCCTCGCGCCTTGCGGATCTCGTTGAGCGCGGAGCGAAGGAAGTAGGAGTTGGAAACGCCGGGGATTTCGATGGGATACTGGAATGCGAGGAAGAGCCCGGCCTGCGCACGCTCCTCGGGCTCCATCTCCAGCAGCGACTTGCCGTCATAGAGGATCTCGCCTTCGGTAACTTCGAAAGCCGGGTGGCCGGCCAGAACCTGGGCAAAGGTGGACTTCCCCGACCCGTTAGGCCCCATTATGGCATGCACTTCGCCAGCGTTGACGGTAAGGTCTATGCCGCGAAGGATCGGCTTGCCGTCTACGGAAGCGTGGAGGTTTGTGACTGTAAGCACAGGTGTTAGGTGTTAGGTGTTAGGTGCCAGGCGCCAGGCGCCATATGTCAGGTGTCAGGTGTCAGGTATCAGGTGTCAGGGGTCAGCTGTCAGGTGTTCCTGACAGCTGACAGCTGACATCTACCCGACACTTCCTTCCAGCGTAATTCCGAGCAGCTGCTGCGCTTCCAGGGCGAACTCCATCGGCAGCTCCTGGAACACTTCCTTGCAGAAGCCGCTCACGATCATGCTCACAGCCTGCTCCGCGGAAAGTCCACGCTGCTTCAGGTAGAAGATCTGGTCTTCACCGATCTTCGACGTGGAGGCCTCGTGCTCCAGGATGGCCGTGCTGTTGCCCACCTCGATGCTCGGGAACGTGTGCGCTCCGCACTTGTCGCCAACGAGCATGGAATCGCACTGCGTGTAGTTGCGTGCGCCGTGCGCCTTCGGCATGATCTTCACCTGGCCGCGATAGCTGTTCTGCCCCTGGCCGGCGGAGATTCCCTTGGACACGATGTTCGACTTCGTGTTGCGACCGATGTGAATCATCTTGGTGCCCGTGTCCGCCTGCTGCTTGTGGTTCGTTACGGCCACGGAGTAGAACTCGCCTACCGAGTTGTCACCCTGCAGGATCACGCTGGGATACTTCCACGTGATCGCTGAACCGGTTTCAACCTGCGTCCACGACACCTTCGCGTCGTTCATCGCCTTGCCGCGCTTGGTAACGAAGTTGTAGATGCCGCCGCGGCCCTCTTCGTCTCCCGCATACCAGTTCTGAACCGTGGAGTACTTCACGGACGAACGGTCCAGCGCAATGATCTCCACTACCGCTGCGTGCAGCTGCGTGGTTGAACGACGCGGCGCGGTGCAGCCCTCGAGGTAGCTCACGTAGGAGTCTTCGTCCGCAACGATGAGCGTGCGCTCGAACTGACCCGTGTTCTCCGCGTTGATCCGGAAGTACGTGGAAAGCTCCATCGGGCAGCGCACTCCCTTCGGGATGTACACGAAGGATCCGTCCGAGAATACGGCCGAGTTGAGCGCTGCGAAGAAGTTGTCGGTGTAGGGAACCACCGAGCCGAGGTACTTGCGCACGATCTCCGGATGCTCGCGAACCGCCTCGCCGAACGAGCAGAAGATGATGCCCTGCTTGGCGAGTTCCGCCTTGTACGTGGTGCCGACGGATACGGAGTCGAACACGGCGTCCACCGCTACACCCGCCAGGCGCTTCTGCTCATCGAGCGGAATGCCGAGCTTCTTGTAGGTGTCGAGCAGCACGGGGTCAACTTCATCGAGGCTGCCGAGCGGCGTTTTCGTGACCGGCGCCGAGTAGTACACCTGCTCCTGGTAGTTCACCGGCGGATACGTAACGTGCGACCAGTGAGGCTCCGTCATCTGCAGCCAGCGACGATACGCCTTCAGGCGCCACTCGAGCAGCCACTCTGGTTCGTCCTTGCGCGCGGAGATGAGCCGCACGGTGTCTTCGCTGAGTCCGGGCGGAATGGCGTCAGCAGCAATGTCCGTAACGAACCCGTGCTGATACTCTCGTGTGATGAGGGCGTCTATGCTGGCAGTCATTTGTTGGCTGGAGAATGCGACCGGGCAGTTCGGCCCGCGTCAGGTAGGCGGTGCTCTGCGGACTTCTGGTGCTGCGTGCCGTTCATGACGGCAAGGTTCCTTCTGCTTCCTGCGGTACGGGACGCACGCGGGGTGATCGTGTAGCAGCATGCGTTGCATCCGTCCACGATCCTGCTGCGGCGAACGACGTTTGCGTCCAGCACTTCGGCCAGGTACTCGTGCTCCACGGCGCATGCGTCGGGAAAGCGTTCTGCAACGACGCGCAGCGGACAGTTGTGCGACGTGAGGGTGATCGCGTCGTCGCCCGGAGACGCCGTAATGCTCACAGTGCCCTCGATCGCCGCGTGAGTGCCGGCCGTCGCCGCAGGTTCCGACTCTCCCTGCGAGGCCGCGTTCACCTCGGCCATGTAGCCGTGCGCCGTCATCAGTTCGCCCAGCAGGCGAACGCGCTCCGGAAGCTCGAGCGAATCGAGTAGTGGTGCGGCCTGCTGCGTGATGCGCTCCCAGCGCCGGCGGAAGAACGCGTTGACACCTTCGTGACCAGCGCTGCCGCGCACTGCCTCGAGCGCGTCAACGAGCGTTGCGGCGTACGATCGCGGGAAGAGCTCCTCGCCCTCCTGCGTGAGTGAGTACACGCTGGTGGGAGCGCCAACTCCGCGCACTTCACGGGTGAACTCCACCACGCCGCCGTCTTCGAGCTGCCGAAGATGCTTTCGAAGTGCGGTTCCGGATACGCCGAACTGTACCGCGAGCTCAGTTGCGGTGAGCGGCTGGGCCTTCTTCAGCGCAACCAGAATGCTGCCGCGAAGCCCGCGATATCCGGCCGGAAGTGACGGGTGGTGGTCGAGTTCCCACATAGGGCGAAAGGTAGCCGTCTTCGGTAATTCGGCAACGTTGTGGTTGCGGAAATAGCAGCCGTGCGCAGCTCGCTGCGTTCGCTAGTTTGAGGGTGGTTCTGCGGGCAGCCGATCGCTCCGGCGGGCGTTCGCATCCGCCGGTTATCCGGATCTGCGGCCCCGCTCCAGCGGGCGTTCGCAAGCCGCCGGTTATCCGTGCTGCGGCCCCGCTTCGGCGCGGCGCCTCCGCACCCGCTCACTCTCTCCGAGGAACACCAGCAATCATGCTCGTACTCGTGCCGCTCGCGCTCCTGGTAGGGCTTCTCCTGGGCCTGCTGGGTGGTGGCGGGACGATCCTCGCCGTGCCCGTGTTCGTCTACATACTCGGCTTCGCCCCGAAAGACGCGATTGCGCACAGCCTGCTGGTGGTCGGGATCACGAGCCTGGTTGGGAGCCTGGGTCACTGGCGCGCGGGGAACGTGCGCTGGCGGGTGGCGCTGATTTTCGGCGCAGTGGCGATGGCGTCTGCCGTGGTCGGTGCGCGCCTGGCGCTGTTGCTGAGCGGACGCACGCAGCTGGTGCTCTTCGCGATCGTAATGCTGGTGGCGTCCGTGTTCATGATGCGCGGGCGGCGCAAAGTGACGCCGGCGCACGAGCAGCAGGCGTCCAGAGCCCTGCGGCCGCTGCCGATTGCGCTTCAGGCGTCTGGAGTGGGCATCGTGACCGGGCTGGTGGGAGTCGGCGGCGGCTTCATGATAGTGCCCGCCCTCACACTGCTCGGCGGACTCCCCATCCATCACGCGATAGGCACGTCCCTGGTGATAATCGGCCTGAACGCCCTTGCCGGCTTTGCGGGCTACCTGGACCAGGTGACGGTGGACTGGCAGCTGGTGCTGGTGTTCACGACGATGGCGATAGTCGGAACGTTCGGAGGAACGGCGCTGGCCAGGCATGTGCCGGCGGCGTCCCTCCGAAAGGGGTTCGCGGTGTTCCTGATTGCGATAGCTGCCTGGATCCTGTTCCGGGGCTGACGTTTCGCGGCCAGCCCCGGCTGCTGATCGTCATGCAGGCCAGGCGTCAGGCACCACCCGCCTTCGCGGCCTGACGCCATGGCTTCCCTTCATTGGCCGCTACTCGACTTTGAAGTCGCTGACGACCACGTCCAGGTTGTGGTTCACACGAAGCCCCACGATTCCGTCGGTGTTCAGGTAGGGTACGTCTGACCGCAGGTAGTTCGCGATCTCCTGCCCGTTTATTAGCAGCCTGACGCCTTCCTCTGTTGACTGCACGGTGAGCGTGTTGGTTGACGCACCCGCCGAGTCCTGCTTCGAGATCGCCGGATGCTCGGTCCACTCGGCTATGGTATGCACTTCCTCTCCGGCGCGGTGGCGCACCATGTAGCGGCCGTCACCGCGGATGATGAAGTACATGTAGTCCTGGTTGGGTGTGTCCAGGTTACGTGCGCCGAAGATGAACCCGTAGGCCTCGGGGTGTTGAGGTGCGCGGGTTTGCGTGAAGGTTGCGCTGGCGGTATAGGCGCCGCTGGCGGTGTCTGCCATGCGATAGAAGATGCCTGACGGGCCGAGCGTGAAGTGGAGGTCGCCGCTGTCCTCGGCGACTTTCACCTGGGACATGTCCGGATTGGGGCGATCGAAGCGTGCGGTCCAGCCCTCAGGCAGCGACTCGGCGGAGTCCTGTGCGGCGAGCGGTAGCGTAGTGAGCGCGGAGATGGTGAGCGCTAGAAGGAGGTTCTTCATGGTGGCTGCGGAAGCAGGGTGAGCCGTGTTTTCGGCGACGGTGCCGTGGCTGCCGGCGGTTGGCCAGGGGGTGGATCAGCAGCGTGAAGGGCGGTGCGGCAAGGATTACGCCGCACCCTTTGCATTCGGTGTTTGTTCGGTTTACCTTGGATCTCCCAATCCGCAGGGAGTAAGTGATGTCGAAGTTCGAGCTCGATCTGTACGGGGGAGTGAGGGAGTCCGTGGCGGAGCGTATAGCGGCGTTCTACGGGCGACACCCGGATGGGAGGATCATTACCGGGCTCGTGGCGCGTACGGAGGCGGAGGTGACGTTTCGTGCGCAGGTGTACCGCAGTTCTGCGGATGGCAGGCCGGCGGCTACGGGTTGGGCGTTCGGTCATCTGGTCGCGGGTGTTGGCGGTGGCGGTGGCGGTGCGAACGACGATGTGTCGTGGCTGGAGAATGCGGAGACGTGCGCGGTGGGGCGTGCGTTGGCGCACCTGGGCTTTGCGGATCCGGCGCGGCGGGTGGAAGCGCGTTGGGGAGAATCGCGCGGGGTCGGGCCGCGTCAGGCAGGGCCGGAGCAGGGCGAGCTGCAGCGCTCGGACTCTCATCAGGGCGAACCGCGGCCGCCGTCGTCGGAAGCGATGTCAGTGCTGCCGCAGTCGTCTCAGGCGACGTCCATACAGCTGTCAGCGCAGGCTGCTCTGCAGGACGCCGACCGGCACGCTATCGCGGTGGCCGACGTTCACCGGCTGCTGGTGGAAGCGCAGCGTGTCGGAATGCGTCCGGCTCGTGCGGCAGCGGTGCGTGAGCGGTTGAGCGTGCGGTATGACGAGGAGGAGATAGCGCACGTGGAGGCGGCGTTGCGCGACTACCTGGCGCGCAGGCTGCGGGAGCGGGTGGGATCAACTCTCGATGCCAGGCCAACACGGCTGAGAGCGGGTTCGCGCAAGGGGCCGCGGTAATCTCGGCTTACGCTCCACTGGAAACTCGTAACTGCCTCACATCTACTCACTCTTCACCGGCACCGGCCACTATTCAATGAAGGTTGGAAACGACGGTCGCACGCGGAGGCGCGGAGGCCGCGGAGAACTGCACGGCGATTGGAGTTTCATGCTCCAGGCTTCTCTCCGCGGCCTCCGTGCCTCCGCGTGAGGCTTTTTTACCGGCTCCGCCTGCAGACGAAGCTCCGCTTCGCCTCCACCAGGGCCGAGGGCCGACGATCGGACTATCGCCTGCGCTCCACTGGAGTGGCCGGGAGTGTCGTGGTGCAGTGTCTACTTGTCAAACACCAGCCGTATCAGCCAATGATCAGCCTCCGATCCCGATCCGAAGTTACCGACAGCATGCTCGTATCGCTGATGCAGGCGGGAGAGGAGCGTGCGTTCACGGAGTTCGTGCGCAGGTGGCAGCCGCTGCTGTCGGATGCGGCGCGCAGGCTTGGTCTGTCGCCGGACGATGGTGAAGACCTGGTGGCGGACGTGCTCACTGAGTGTGCGTCGGCGTTCGGCTCGGGTCGTGAGGCGCCGCGTACGATGGCGTCGTACCTGGTAACGGCGCTCCGGAACCGCGCGCGCAACCACTGGCGCGACGAGGAGCGCAGGCGCACTCGTGAGGCTGCGGCCTGTGACGGCCTGGCAGAAGACCTGCCGGCAGATGCATCGCACGCCCACGCCGTACGGGAGCCGGCCGTGTCACCGGCGCCTGACGCCGAACCTCGGCGTGCGGCACCACCGCTGCTTCGTCTCGCATACGCACTCATGCGAGACCTGCCGCGGGAAGACCGGCTCCTGCTCGTATGGGCCGGACACCGCGTTCCTCACCGCACGATCGCAGAGTGGCTCGACAGCAATCCTGCCACGGTAACCAAGCGAATCGAGCGGCTGCGTGCGCGGCTGCGTCGTGCGGCAGAGGCGCACCTGAACAAGGTGTCTGACGCGGAACGCATGGCGGTACTGCGCGTGATCAGGCGGGCAGAGCCGGCACGGGCGGATACTCCGCCAACAGATGCCAGACGCGGAGCGCGACAGGGTGCGGCGCGCTCGGTCACAGGCCAGGAGTAGCACAATGCGACAGGACAGGGAAGTGCGCGGCTTTCGCGCCGCGGAGCTTGACGAATCCGTTCTCGAGGCGCTCGGTGCGCTGGCTGCGGATATCGGGCCGGGAGCACCCGGCGACGAGCATGACGAGTACCTCCGATGGCGAGCCGCGGAGCTGAGACGGGGGAGGGCAGCCGGCGTGCTGTCCTGGAGCGACATGAAGTCGCTGCAGGTGGCGCGTCGTGCGTTTTCGTCTGCCGTTGCAATCCGGGCCCGCTTGCGGGTGGAGAGCGGAATGCCCGAGTCGGTGCAGCCGCGCATGGGATTCCGGGGAGTAGTTGCGCTTCCTCGTGAGGCGCTCCAGGCCGCCGCGTCCGAAGGCTGCGCACCGTGGCTGGACCTGGGAGTTGCAGCCGGCGTGGGACGCGAGTTGTGGGACGAGCCGTGCGAACAGTGGGTGCGCCTGCCGGATGACCTGCCCCGCGGCCGCTTCGTGGCGCTCACGGTGGCGGGCGACAGCATGGAGCCGCTGCTCCACCAGGGAGACGTGGTGCTCACGGAAATCGGTGCACCCATCCGGCGGGACGCGATAGTCGTGGCGCGGCGGGTGGACGACGGCTACGTGGTGAAACGCGTTGGCGAGGTGGCCGAACGGGAGGTGGAGCTGCTGTCGCTGAACCCGGAGTATCCGCCAATGCGCATTCCGCGTGAGGCAGGGAGCGTGGTGGGGACGGTGGTGATGCGGTGGTGCTCGCACGAGCAGTGACCGTGCAAGTCATGGGTGCCGCAGCCGCCGGGTGGTTCGTACCGCTCCGCGGCGCGTGCATCCGCACCGCTCCTCCGCTTATGCCGCCACGATCGAGGATTCGAGGTGGTCTGGATGGCGCAAATTGCTAGACTTCACAGGATGGACACGCAGTTGACACTCCTGAACGGCGGTGTGACGCCCGAGCCCGAAATGCAGCGGTCGCTGTTCGCGGACAGCGGTATGGACGCTGATGGCGAGGGGGGCGCCGATGGCGGGGGCGTGCGCGACGGCGATGGTGAGCGCGATGCGTCGGCTGCCGCCCCGACGGCAACCCGGCGGCGACGTTCCGGTTCCACGCCTTCGGCAAACTCCAACGCCGCCCGCGATGCGGTGCGACGCACGGGCGGACTCGTTCTCGTTGACGCCGTATACGCCCCCGACAGCGGAGCACCGGTGTGTTCGCGCTGCTGGTCGTCTCCGCAGGTGCAGCGCTACACGCGAGGAGCGCGCGGTGCACCGCGCGGCTGGGGCGCGGCGTCCACTTCGGCGTTCGAGACAGTAGGCGGCGTGAAAGTCACCGTAATCCGTACCATCTACCGCTGCTCGAACGCCGAGTGCGACACGGCAATTGCGCTGCACATGCTGGTAACGGGCGGGTATGTGCCGAGCCTGGTGGAGGAGCGCCGGCTGGCTGACGACGCCGCCGCACGATTCCGAAGGGGAAAGCTGCGGCGCGATGGTGTGTGGGTGTCGCGTGAGGGGTTCCCGAAGACTGCGCGGGAGCAGATGGAGATGCTTTAGGGGATGCGGAGGCGACGCCTAAGGGCAGGTGTTAGGTATTAGGTATCAGGGCTGAAACGCGCCCCTCCCATGCCGTCGCCCTGCCTCGTTGCCCGCGCGACCAAGAGGCCGCTTCGCGGCCTCCCCTATTACCTGATACCTGATAGTCAATCCGCCGCCTTGCCCGTATACTTCCGAGTAATGCGGAGCCTCATCAGATGACATTCCCTGAACTGCCACTGCCCGAAGACGGCGACGATCGCCACGCCGTGTTCGTGAGCACCGCCATTCCGGTACCACTCGACGTCTCTCCCCTGGACGACGAACGCGCGCCGGAGGGCTCCGTGCTCGGCACCTTCATCGGTGCGCGACTCATCGCGCGCTGCGCCATGCCACGCGAAGCCATCGACCAGCTCATGTCCCTCAAGCTGTTCGAACAGCCGGTACCGCTGGCGCTGCTTGCCGTGGAAGAGGATCCTGGCATCCAGGCTCGTCTGTTTGCCCTCGTGCCATCCGAGCGCATCATCGAGGCGCAGGAGGAGATCGAGAGCGAAGACGAGCCGTGGAAGTCGAGCGTGCCGTCCTTCGAGAACTCGATGGACGATGACGACGATCTCGACGACGACGAGGATGACGATGACGACGACGACGAAGAGGGCGGCGATAAGATTGCCTCCATCCTCCTCGGCCACATCGTCCGGTTCAGCGGCGACCGCATGCACAGCGATGACCTCGCTGCGGAGGCGGTGGACATCCTGCAGAAGATCGTGAACGGCGGTGACCTGCGCGACGCCGATTCCCGCGCGGTGGACGACCTGCTCGACTCAATCTGACCGTGCCGCACGAGTTCAGCTGTGGTGCGGCCGCGGAATGCTGAGGTCCCGGGCGACGCGGGCAGCGGTCGTTGCCTGCATCGCCCTCATGCTCGGCGCCTGTGCGAGCTCGGGACGTGCTGCTCCGTCGGGTAGCCCAACGCCAGGCGACAGCAGAGCAAACTCGAGGTCCGGAGCGGCACTCGGCGACATCGGGCGCGCGGACCACGACTACCTGATTCGGCGCGAGCTCATGGTTCCCGTGGCCGGAGTGGGGGTGTCTGCACTGCGCGATGACTTCACCGCCGGGCGATCAGGCGGACGCAGCCACAACGCGATTGACATCATGGCGCCGCGGTTCACGCCGGTGCTCGCGGTGGATGACGGCAAGGTGCTGTCTGTACGCAGCAACACACTTGGCGGCCTTATTGTGTACCTGTTGGACGAAGCGGAACGTTTCGTGTACTACTACGCTCACCTGGATTCCTACAGGGAAGGGCTGCGCCAGGGCGAGAAGGTTCGAGCAGGCGACATCATCGGTTATGTGGGGAACACCGGCAACGCCAGCGGGCTTCCACATCACCTGCATTTGCAGATCATGCGTTACGAACCGCGTCGCTACTGGGAGGGCGTACCGGTGAATCCATTTCTTCTCCTGCAACGACCGGGAACGGCGCGACCTCGATGACCACGATGAAAGGAAAGGACCGGGCGGCGCTTCGCTCGCAGGCACACCACCTGAATGCAACCGTGCACGTGGGCGTGGCGGGGCTCACGCCGGCAGTGTTCGGTTCGCTGGAGGAAGCTCTCGCCGCGAACGAACTGGTGAAGGTGCAGGTGAGCCGCAACCTGGACGTGAAGCCGAAGGACGCGGCCGAGGCGCTTGCACTGGCCACCGGCAGCTCGATCATTCAGGTGATAGGCAGGACAATGACCCTGTACCGACGTAAAGCATCCGACGAGTAGTCGTCTGCTCTTCGGGTGCTGTGCAGCCGCTGGAAAATGGCTTGCCGAGCCAGCTATCATCGTTGCAGGCCGCGCGCAACGCGTTCCGATTAGGTTACCACTGAATCCGCAAACGGACTCCTTCCACTTTTCCCATGCCGTACGTCATTACAGAAGCGTGCATAAACGTCAAGGACAGGTCCTGCGTGGACGTGTGCCCTGTTGACTGCATCTACGAGGGACCGGACCAGCTGTACATACATCCGGATGAGTGCATTGATTGCGGTGCGTGCGAACCTGAATGCCCCGTTACCGCAATCTTCCCTGATGAAGACGTGCCAGTTCAGCTGCGATCGTACATCGGGAAGAATCGCGATGTCTTTGAAAGCGAGAACCCGCCGGGCCGCCCGCAGAGGTGACGCCGCGGGTGCCGGGACGCAGCTCTGAAGTTCCGCTGCGTGCAATAACGTTCGACTACTGGGATACACTCTACCACGGTCACGTTCTACCTGAACGTGTCCGTTTTCGTCAGGAGGCGCTGCACGGGTTGCTGTCTGCGCTGGGGCGGAAGCTGGAGTGGCCGGAGTTCGAGGCGTTGTACATCGCGAGCGGTCGTGAGGCGGAGCGCTGGTGGCGCGAGGAGGCACGGGGCTATCACACGCGCGACCGCATACGCTGGATGCTGCGTCGGCTGGAACTGGACGCGCCTGACGATTCGGAGCACCTGGCTGCCGCGGTGGCGGCGGTGGACGAAGCTCTCACCCGATGGCCCGCACCGCTCATCTCGGGCGTTTCGGAGATGGTGGAGCAGCTGTCCCGGCGTGTGCGCCTGGCGATCGTGAGTGACACGGGCTTCGCGTCAGGCACCGCCCAGAACCTGCTGCTGGAACGCGACGGGCTGCTGGATAATTTCCAGGTAACCACGTACTCCATGGACCTGGGTCACGCAAAGCCCCGTCGCGAGCCTTTCGAGCACACGCTCCAGGCACTCGGCATACGACCCGAAGAAGCGCTGCATGTGGGAGACAACGAGCGCACGGACGTTCGTGGTGCGCTGGAAGCGGGAATGCGTGCGGTGCGGGTGGATATCGTGAGGCCGGGCCCGGGGTCCACCAGCGCGGAGTTCGTGGCGACCACCGCGCGCGAGCTGGCGGGTTACCTGGAGAGGCTGGTGGCTGCCGAAGCCACGGCCTGACGCGCAGCCTCTGTTCCTGCCGCCGCCTGTTCCGCCGGCAGCCTGTTCCTACCCAGCGACTGCATCCAGGACAGCCTGTTCCTCCCCCGGCTGTTCCTATCCGCGCCGGATCTCCCGACCCAGCGGAAACCACGCGGCCGCACCCACTACCGGCAGCAGCGCCACCAGTATCGTCCACAGCAGCTTGGCCTTCGTGGAGTGCAGCGAGCTGGTCCAGATGGACGCGAGCGCCACGAGGTCCACGATCAGGACAACGATGCCAATCCAGGTGAGCGGGCCGAGTATGTCCATGTGCCTGCGGCGGGTCAGGGCTGCGAGTCGGGCGGAAGCGACGAAACGAAATCTCGCAGCGCGTGCGTGAAAGCCGCAGGACGTTCGATGTTGCTCAGGTGACCGGCCCCCGGAATCTCGTCCAGCTTCGCATTGGCTATCGCATTCGCCATGGTGCGTGAGTCCTTCGGCGGAGTCAGTGCGTCTTCCGCACCCACGATCACGAGGGTGGGCACGGTGATCGTTGCGAGCGTGGGCGTTGAATCGGGGCGGTTCATCATCGCCTCGGACGCACCCACGATTCCCGCGACGCGCGCCTGCGAGAGAATCGCGCGGGCGGTAGACACGGCTTCCCCGTCCTGCTCGCGGGTGGTCTTGCCCAGGAGGCCGGTGATAGAATCGTCTGCAATCACCTGTGCGCCTTCCTCCTGCGCCTTCCGAATAGTCCCGCGCCTCTTCTCACGCCCTTCCTCGCTATCGGGCTGGGCGCGCGTATCGGCGAGTACGAGTGCGCGCACGCGATCGGGGTGGCGTCTCCAGAAGGCGAGCGTGATGTAGCCGCCGAGCGAGAGGCCGCACACCACTGTGCGCTGGACGTTCAGGGAGTCGAGAACGCAGGCCAGGTCATCGGCAAAGCGGTCCATGGTCCAGGGGCCGCCGGTGCCGGACTCGCCGAAGCCGCGCAGGTCAGGCGCGATGCAGTGCATCTCGCCGGAGAGAGCGGAGATCTGCGGTGCCCACATGCGGCGGTTGAGCGGGAATGCGTGCACGAAGAGCAGGGCATCGTGGCTGCTGCTGCCGGCATCCTGCACGGCGAGTTCGATGTCGCCGCAGGAGATGCGCCTGATGGAAGTGGATTCGGAGTCGTTCACGTCTCTCAGTTTGCTGTGGTGATGGGGCAGGGGGAAGGGGTGGTTGCCGCTGGGCGGCCCCGACTGGTGAGACGTTACAGCAAGTGCCGGGCGACGCCGGTTTCCGGTGGAGCGTTAGCGATACTTTGGACGCCCTCGAAAGCGCCTTCGCACCCTTCGCCGACGTTACGCCTCCTTGAAACAACGCTGCTGTTCCAGCGTCGCGCTCGGGGCTCGGCCCTGGTGGGCGAAGCGTGGCTCCGACTGCAAGCGGAGCCGGAGAAACAAACCTCACGCGGAGGCGCGGAGGCCGCGGAGAACTGCACGCGATTGGAGTTTCATGCGCCAGGCTTCTCTCCGCGGCTTCCGCGTCTCCGCGTGAGACAGTCGTTCTCAACCTTCAGAGCGTAGTGGCCGGCGTCGATATAGAGTGAGTAGATGGGAGAGGCAGTTGCCAGTCCCTGATGGAGCGCAAGTGAGATTCTGATAGCACTCGAGGGCGCTCCCGCACCCTTTTCCGGCATTGCGCCTCGTTGAAACAACGCTGCTGTTCCAGCGTCTGCGCGCCACGGACAAGGGCACTTAGCCGCTCTCGTGAGGTTCTTCGAACATCGCTTACACTCCATTCGGCCGCTTCCACCATTCGGCGGCTTCGGGGAATTCGCGTGCGTCGAAGGTGGACCAGAGCATGGCTGGGCGGCTTGTGGATTTGCGCGATGCAGCCAGGAGGGCCTTGGCGGCGTAGGTGGAGTCTGCCACGACGCCGGTTTGTTCGAAGAGTTCGGCGGCGAGAGTGGCGGATTCCGGGTGTGGCCTGCCGTACGCGCCTCCGAATGCCGAGTGGTCGAGTACGAAGTGTGCGGGGCTGGGTTCGGGCACGTGCTGTCCGGATATCTGCCTGATGAGTGCGGCGGTGTGCCTGGCGAGTGAGATGACGCGGTGGTGGCTGATTCCGGCTTGTGGTCCGCATCGTGCGCCGACGACGGTTGAGTCGAGCCCCCCGATCGTTAGGCCGAGCAGGAGGCCGGCGGCCGTGCCGCAACTGCCGGCAGGTACGACTATGGAGGCTGGTTGTTCGAATTCGCCGCTCCGTACCCGCTGCACGAGTTCGAGCGCGCCGTTCACCTGGCCCAGTATGCCGAGTGTGGAGCTGCCGCCGAACGGCATCCAGTGGCGGCGTGCGGTTTGGGTGTTTGCCGGTTGGCGGGAGTCCGTTGTCGTTGTGATGCGGGACGCTGCTGTCGTCGTGCGCCGCGGCGGCATTGCCGTCGTGAGGCGGAGCCACCCCGCAGCCGGAATCGCGAGCGGCAGCGGCAGGTCGTACAACCGGCTGCAACGCGTGGCGGTGAGGCTGGCAACCGCTTCGGAGAGCGCCGTGGTGTGGTGCGGCCAGCGTACGGCAACGGTACCCGCGCCGATTCGTGCGGCGTGAGTTGCAGTTGTGTAGATGTGGGTGGACCCCCTGCCGCCGATGGCGACCACCGTATCGCCGGCTTGCACGCTGCCGAGTAGAAATTCGAGAGCGCGGAGCTTGTTCCCGCCTGCTACCGGTGCGTTGAGGTCATCGCGCCACACGAGCAGTTCGCCCGCGTGTGAAATGCTGGTTTTCAGTACTGGCGGGGCAACGCGGCCCAGTGGTGCGCGGGGCAGTTGCTGGAGGGCGGGGAAGCGATCGAGCAGCGGCGTGATCGAGTGCGGCATGGTGAGGCGCTCATTCGCGCGCGCGGCTGGCCAGGATCCCGCGCGCTCCGAGGCGCCTCACGAGCTCGGGTGAGTCTTCCCGGTCGAACGGATCCAGGCCTTCGCCAACCACGTCCTCCACGTAAAGCATCCGAACCGCCACCAACCCTGCAGCAACGAGCGGCACAGCAACGAACAGCCCCAGGAAGCCGAATACCAGCGCAAGAACGGCCTGGGCGAGCAGCGTGAGTGCGGGAGGGAGGTCAACACCTTCCTGCATCAGCAGCGGAATGAGAAGCTGGTTCTCCAGGAACTGGATGGCCCAGTAAGCGAGCGCAACGGAGAAGGCCTTTTCCGGAGAGTCCACCAGGCCCATCGCGATTGCCGGAACTGCGCTGAGCACCGGCCCGATGTTCGGGATGAACTCGAACAATCCCGCGATTATGCCAAGAGGGAGGGCGGCTTTCACGTCCAGCACGTACAGCACGATGGTTGTCACCGTTCCGATCACGACCATCGCTATGAGCTGGGTTACCAGCCACTTGCGCAGCACGAGCGCAATGGCGCCGAGTACCTCACGAGCGCGATTGCGGGACTTGCGTGGAAAGAGGAGCAGTACTCCGCGCTTGTAGGTGAACGGGTCCGCGGCTATGTAGATGGCCAGGAAGATGATCAGTACGAAGCCTGTAAGTACCGCGGCAGTGGACGTGAGGAACGGGAACAGGTATCGTGTGGCTCCCTGCAGGGCGCCAGTGGCGCGATCGCGCAGGCTCTCGCCGTTGGCGGCTGTCGAGTCGCGAGCCGGGAGCACCACGGACACGTTAGGTGCATCGGTCGGCCGCTGGTTCTGCGCGATGGCCATCATGTCCCGCGCTCCCTGCAGCTCGTGCTCGCGCACCGCGTCCTGCGCCACGGAGAATGCAGCAGCTCGTGCAGTCTCCGCGAGGGAGAGGAACATGGAGTCCACAGCCGGATCGAGCACACCGGTGGTGTCGCGGGCCAGCAGGCTGTCTCGTGATGCAAGCACGCTGCGCTGCACCGAATCTGCAATTCGCGTGGCGCTGATGGTGTCCGGCGCACGCGCGGGGATCGCCGGCGCCGGTGTTCGCTCCGGCTCCGTGTCAGCCTGGGCGACAACGATGGTGTCGGGAAGAGAGCCGGCGCCCGGCTGTCCGCCGAGTACCAGTCCGGACACGAATCCGCCCTGCCGCTGCGCCCAGTCCTCGATCTGGTCCAGCGCCTGCGGCAAGCGCGTGCGCAGCTCCGCAAGCTGCGTTGCCAGCGTTGGCCCGCTCCACACGAAGAAGCCGATTATGCTGCCGGCCGTGAGGAACACGATGAACGCTGCCAGCAGCCCGCGCGGTATGAACCTGAGGCCGCGCTTATGAAGCCCGTCAACGCCAGACGAAGTGGCGAGGCCGAACAGCACGCCGAGGAACGTGACCAGCCACAGCTGGCTCGTGCGCCACACGAGAAGCGCGAACATCGCGACTCCCAGCGCGATAGCCATCGCCCGCACGACGTCTCGGCTCCGCCATCCCACCGCGCGTGAACGGCGATCCCGCCAGCGAGGCGGCGGCGCGTCGTCACCCGCACGTCTCGCCCTTGTGTAGTACTCCTCCGATTCGTAGTCGCTCTCCGAGCGCTCCCGGTAGTCATCCAGCGGGAAGTCGCCCGTCTGCAGCCTGTCCGTCTCGCGAGAGGGCGTGCCTTCGCTCGGCGGCTCGGTACGCGCAGGTACCTTGCCGCCCTCCTCCCCCTGCGAGGAGGCTTCGTCGCCGCTGGATTCGCGAGTGTCGTCAGTCATCGAACGCTATCGGGCAAGGCGAGTGCCGCAGCCCGAACCGGCACCGCTCCGGGAGGCAACTCGAGACCAGGATTCGAAATGGAGAGTGCCTCGCTGGGCGAGCACGCTACATTATGCGCCGGAAGCAAAATTCCGCATCCGTACCACTGCTGGAGAGCTCTGCCCGTGGCGCCACCCGCTGATAAAGCTGAAAACCATACCCTCGTGTACCTCGATGCCTCGTCTGAAGTGGACAGGTTCATGGATGGCATCCGCGACGTTCGGGAAATTGCCGTGGACACCGAGGGTGCGAGCTTCCACAGGTATGTGGATCGAATCTATCTGCTGCAACTGACTACAGGTGAGCAGAGCGCAATAATAGATCCGCTCCCCATAGGCAGCCCGGCCGGGCTGGGCGCGCTGATGGAAGACCCGGATGTACAGGTGGTGTTCCACGACGCCGACTACGACCTGCGCCTGCTGCGCCAGGATTACGGCTGGAAGGCGCGAAACGTGTTCGACACGCGTGTGGCTGCCCAGCTCACAGGGCTGCGTTCATTCGGCCTTGCAGCGCTGCTGGAGCGCTACTTCAACGTGAAGCTGGACAAGAAGCATCAGCGTGCAGACTGGTCGCGTCGGCCGCTGAGCCAGGACATGCTCGCCTACGCCTCGCAGGACACCCGGTACCTGCTGGAGCTTCGCGACCTGCTGCGTGCCACGCTGGTGGAGAAGTCGCGGCTGGCGTGGGCGGCGGAAGAGTTCCGGCTGCTGGAGCAGGTGCGGTGGGAGCCGGACGAATCCGGCGACGCGTTCATGAAGATGAAGGGCGCTCGCGACCTCACGCGTCGGCAGCTCGCGGTTCTGGGGAAGGTGGCGGGCTGGCGCGACGCGGTGGCTGCAGAGCTGGACCGTGCCACCTTCCGCGTGATCGGCAACGAGGCGCTGTTCGAGATAGCGAAGCGCGCGCCGAAAACGAAGGAAGACCTGTCGCGGATACGCGGAATGCCCCGCTCCATGCTGGATTCGCGGTATCGGGACATCCTGGGCGCAGTGGCGGAGGGTCTGGCTGTGCCGGAGGCGTCACTTCCGCGCTTTCCACGTGCGGCGCGGTGGGAGCGCGATCCGGATTACGATGCCCGCGTGGCGCGCCTGAAGGCCGTTCGCGACCAGGCAGCGCTGGACCTGGACATAGATCCGGGTGTGCTGTGCGCGCGCGATCGCCTGGAGGCGCTGGCTCGGCGGAACCCCAAGAGCAGGGAAGAGCTGGCCGAGGTGAAGGAGCTGCGCGACTGGCAGAAGGAGGTACTGGGGGAGCGGTTCCTGGAGGTGATGTGAGCGGGCGGTGGCGGTGCGGGCCCGCCACTGTGCACGGAGCGCCCTGAAATCCGCTATCCTTTGACATCGCCCCCATGGAGTCCGACGCTGCCTCAGGCGAGCCGGACTCGTGTATGCCAAGTGTGAGATTCAGACATGGATACGGAAGCTCCCTACACGGCGGATCAGGTT
Organism: Gemmatimonadales bacterium; assembly: GCA_035306065.1. Taxonomy (GTDB): domain Bacteria; phylum Gemmatimonadota; class Gemmatimonadetes; order Gemmatimonadales; family Gemmatimonadaceae; genus JBBQHX01. Next base: position 25,743 of record DATGOL010000121.1, read on the forward strand.
CGGGCCGCACTGCGCAAGGTCAAGGACCCGGAACTCGCGCTCAACATCGTTGACCTCGGCCTCATCTACGACGTGCGCGTGGAAGGTCCGGAGGTGTTCGTGGACATGAGCCTGACGTCGCCGGGTTGCCCGAGCGGCGGCCAGATAATGACGGATGCCGAGCGTGCCATTCGCGAGATGGACGGCATCGAGGACGTGACGGTGAACCTGGTGTGGTCACCGCCGTGGACTCCGGAGCGGATCGAGCCGCGGGTTAGGGCTTACCTGGGGTTTTGATACTGCAGTACTGAGTACCTGGACATCAGTAATGAGTAGTACTCAGTAGGCAGGCGGCAGTATGAAGAATCTGCCGCCATCCGGACTACCACCTGCGATACTACACTACCGCCTGCGCCTCGCGGGCACCCAGCCTTCACGACGGTCGGACCTGAAGCTCGTGAGCATCGGACGGAACAGGTCTGGCTGGTCCACGACCGCCAGGGCGGCGGCGTCCGTGAGGTCGTGCCTCACGTCCATGATCACCGTTGCCGAACGCGGGGCGCGGGGGGCGTGCACACGGTTCGTGAGCAGCACCACGAACATGTCGCGCTCGGGATCTATCCAGATGGACGTACCTGTGAAGCCCGTGTGCCCGAACGCACGCGCGCTCAGGAACTGGCCCGACCCGCCCTGGCCGTCGGCGGTGTCCCAGCCGAGTGCGCGCGTGTCTGCGGCGCGTGTGGTGAAGAGCTTCACGGTGGAATCCGCAACGATGCGCACGCCGTTGTACTCGCCGCCGTTGAGCATCATCTGCGCGAACACGGAGAGGTCTGCCGCGGTGCTGAACAGGCCCGCGTGCCCTGCAACACCGCCCAGCGCAAAGGCGTTCTCGTCATGCACCTCGCCGCGAATGCGGTAGCCGCGCGGCGGGCTCACCTCGGTGGGTGCAACCTGCTGCACGAGCGAACGTGCGGGACGGAAGCCCGTGTTCGTCATTCCGAGCGGGCCGTACACTCGCTTCTCGAGAAAGGTGTCGAGCTTCTCGCCAGCCGCGGTCTCCACGACGAAGCCGAGCATGTCTGCGCCCAGGTCGCTGTAGACTACTCGTGTGCCCGGCTTGCGAGCGAGCGGCGTCTCGATCACTGCCTTACGAGCTTCCGCGGGGGTGTGCGCAATGCGCCAGAGGTTGCGTCCGGCGGGCAGCCCCGACTGGTGCGTGAGCAGCTGCCTCACGGTAACGCGGCGCTTCTCACCACCGGTGAAGTCGGGGATGTACGCCGAAACCGGTGCGTCCAGCCGCAGCCGGCCTTCTTCCCAGAGGATCATCGCGGCCGTGGTGGTTGCAATGACCTTGGTGAGCGAGGCGAGGTCGTAGATGGTTTCCGAGGGAGACACCACCTGCGAACTGCTGGTCCAGTCCAGGTGTCCGAAACCCTTCTGGTACACGGAGTAGCCCTTGCGGCCGACCACGACGGATGCGCCCGGATAGCCGCCGGCGGTGATGCCGCGCGACACGATGCGATCGATTACCTGCAGGCGTTCGGCAGACATCCCCGCTTCAGACGGCGAACGCGACGGCAGGCCGTCACCCGCGAATGCGCTGAGGAGATTGAGGCCGCTGAGTGTGGCAACGTTTGCCGAGGAACTGGCAACCGGAGCACCCGCTGCGAGAACAACGGGGGAAATGGGGCGTACAAGATCCCCATCGGGAAGAGTGCCCATGTCCGCCAGGGAACCTGGACCAGCAACGAGGGTGGCGGCGAGGAGCAGGACGTTCACTGGGCACTTCCTCCGGCAACGACAACGGCAGATTTACACTGGTCAACCAGGGCGGCGACCGGCACGGCTATATGGCGGGTTCAGCAGGACAGAGGCTGGAATTCCCGCGAACTTGGATTGGCGCGAAACAAGGTGTGGATTGTGACCGGGGTCACGCTCCTGTACATACTACAAGACGAACCTAACTGTGTTCCGTTTCAATGCTAACCGGGGTGTTGCGAACCCGACAATTGCCAGAATCAGGCCTGATCGAGGGTCCGTAAGAGGACCACTGCTTACTCCCTACTGACTTCTCAGTACTGAGTACTGCCCTATTGCAACCCTGGCAGGTCCTTCCGTGTCCAACTCTCCGTGACCACTCAGTCTGCCGTCCAGCGCGCGATGGAAGGAGACGAGCGGGCGATGCGGGCGCTATGGGAGCGCCATGCACCGGCCGTGGACGCTGTCGTGCGCAGGCTCGCGGGCGACGACGACCTGGCCGCCGACATCGCGCAGGACGTCTGGATACAGATCTTCCGCGCCCTGCCGGGCTTTCGCGGAGACTCCCAGTTCAGCACCTGGGCTCACAGAATTGCCGTGAATCGCACCCTCAATGCACTCCGGAAAGTGCGACGCGAACAACGGCAGGAGTTGCCGATGGACAACGATACTGTTGCGATTGAGCCACATAACACCGATCGGATTCTGCTCGCGGAATCGATCGACGGAGCGCTGAAGGAGCTCGCTCCCGGCGCTCGGCAGGTATTCGTGCTCCATGATGTGGAGGGCTACACCCACGAGCAGATTGCCGAGGAGCTGGGGATCAGCACCGGCGGTTCGAAATCACAGCTGTTCAAGGCGCGCGCAAAGCTGCGTCGTCTTTTGTCGCACCTGGTAGAGGTGCGATCGGAAAGTAGAGAGGAAAGTCATGCTGCACCTGCACGCTGAACGACTGGCAGCGCTGGCGGACGAGTCGCCAACGTCGCTGGAGTCTGCCCATCTGGAGAATTGCCCGGAGTGCTCGGGCGAGGTAAGCGCGTACCGGCAGCTGCTGGCGCGGGCGTCTGCGGCCGGGTCCGGCGGTGCGAGTGCGCGGGCCGGGTCTGCGGCTGGCGCTCTGTCCCGCTTTGCGCCGGGTTCGTCGCGCCTCATACCTGAGGTGGCCAAGCCGCCGCTCACCGACTGGTCCACGCTGGCTGCGCGTCTGCGCAGGGAGGGAGTGCTTCCTCCGGCGGAGGTGGTGGAGTTCCCGGTATCCGGCGAGTTCCGAGCGGCGAGGAGACCCGGCCGCTGGCGCCGCCGGCCCGTGTACCAGCTTGCGGCCGCCACGCTTCTGCTGTGTGCCGGAACGGTGTTCGGGCGCATGAGTGCGGGCGCGCCGGTGTTGCCGGGCAGCGGCCTGGAGAGCGCCGGCCTGGCATCAGGGGCGCCGGTAACGCCAGGGAGCGAGAGCGAGGCGCTATTGCTCATGGCGGAGGCCGAGGCACAGTATCGTCAGGCAGCGGCATACCTGGGTGCGATGGAGGTAGAGGGAGGTTACGTGCTGGAGCAGCCGGAGGCGCTCCAGACGAGGCTTGCCGCGCTGGACGAGGTTGGCGCCGTAACTCGTGAGGCCCTGCACGCCGCGCCTCACGATCCCGTGCTTAACCAGTATTATCTTGCATCGCAGGGTGCGCGCGCTGCCACCATCCGGCAGATCGACCGCGCGGGCACACCCGCAATGCTGGTGGGGAGCTACTGATGCGTTTCCTGAATTCCGGCGCCATATCAGCGGCGTGCGCACTTGCATCGCTGGCGTTCCCCCTGGCTGCCGCCGCACAATCCGGCGGACAGTCCAGAGGCGAGCGGGCGGCGGAGGTGAGTGCGCAGCGTGCACGGGAGCAGGCTGCGAGGGTGCAACAGGCGTCCAGGACGCCGGAGGCCCTTGCTCGTGAGGCTGCCATCAGGGACTCCGCCATATCGGCGGAACTGCGACAGCTGGAGGCCGAGCGCAGGAAGCTGGAGCGTGAACTGGAAACGATGAATGCGGAGTTGCAGGAATCCGGCAACGACGCGCGCGCGCGGCGTTCGCTGATGGATTCCATGATGCGGCTTCGAGGGCAGGAGTTGCGTGTACGTGCGAGGTCGCTGGCCCTGGCGCATGCGCTCAGGTCTGCGCGTCCCACCGTTCGCGCCACGGCTCAGGCAATGCCGCTCCCTCGCGGCTGGCTTGGCGTAAGCTTCGAGGGCGGGCTGGTGGAGGAAACCGGACGCGGTGCGGTTCTCGTTGCCACGGACTACCCGCAGATCTTCAGCGTGTCGCCGGGCTCACCTGCCGCGCAGGCGGGATTGAGGCGCGGTGACAGGATCCTGAGCATCGAGGGTACCGACGTACGCAAGGAACCGGTGGTGCTGGACGACGTGTTCCGCCCCGGCCGCAACGTGCAGCTGGGCGTGGAGCGCGCAGGAGCGCGTCGCCAGGTTCAGGTGCGCGTTACCGAGCGCCCGGATCGCTGGATCGTGATGCGCGAGATGCCGGACTCCGCGCTCATTGCGGAACTTCCGCGCTGGAGCGAGCCGTGGGCTCGCACGTTCGAGTTCCAGAACAGCGGTGACTGGAACGGCCTGATTCGCTTTCCGGTGGACAGCGCCTTCTTCCAGGTGTTGCGGCAGGGAGCGCCCGGGTTTCAGGAGATCATCGTTTCGCAGTTTCTGCCCGACCAGTCCGTGCGCGTGACGCGGAGTGAGCCAGGCGAGCGTGGCAACGCACGCCTGAACGTGTCGGTGTCGCCTGACGTACGAACCCGGGTGATGACGTGGACCGACGGTGTTGCGGCAACCCCATTCGTGATGCTGTCCGGCGACCTGGGCTATGCCTTCGGTGCCCGCCTCACGACTCTCTCGCCGATGCTTCGCGCTGAACTCGATGCACCGGAAGGCGGTGTGCTCGTTCTGGAGGTGGCCCCGGCCTCCCCCGCCGAACGCGCAGGCCTCCGCCCCCTGGATGTACTGGTACGCGCAGACGGAAAGCTGCTCGAGAACCCGATATCGATCGCACGGGCGGTGAGCACGAAGGAAGTGAAGTCGTTGAGGCTGGAGCTGATTCGGCGGGGGAAGGGAGAGGTGGTGACGGTGAGGTGGTAGGGCACGGGTTACGGGTTACGGGTGAGGGGTTAAGGGGCGGCAACTTTGTTGCCGCCTTTCTGCCATCCAGGGATCACTCCGTGTCCCTGGCATCCCTGGCTCCCTGGCATCCCTGGCATTCCTGGCATCCCTGCCGCGCGCGATGCCAGGGCCAGCGAGCAATACCCGGAAAGCAAGAGGGCGGCAACAAAGTTGCCGCCCCCCTTAACCCCTAACCCGTAACCCGTAACCCGTAACTAGGGATTCCTATCCATACATCCAGCCGCATTCGGATTGTTCTCTTCCGCCTGCGGTACCGGGAAGTTCACATCCGTTCCGTAGCTGCCGGCCTTTGCTCCCGGCTGCCAGTCGCCTACCGGGAATACGTCGGAAGCCGCACGGCCGTACTGACGGATGAGGCGACGCATGTCACCAACACGCGCTCCCACACCGAAGTTCCAGAAGGCACGCTCACGGAAGAGCATGTCTACCCGAGCTTCCGGCGTACCGGGATCTGCCAGCGGAGCCAGACCGGCAACCGTCGTACGCGCGTCGTTCAGCGCGGCGATGGCTGAACCCGGGTTGGTTGCGAGCAGGGCCTCAGCCTCGATCATGCGGGCTTCCTGACCCTTCAGCAGTGCCACCTCACTCTCGCGAGCGGTCCAGATCATCTGCACCACCGGCGCAGTGAACAGGTCGTCACGAAGCGGGTTGGTCACTTCGATTGGAGGTGCAGCGCACACCGCATCCCCACCAAAGCAGATGGGAAGCCTCGGATCATTTGCCGATACGAAGTTGATCCCGTTGGTTCCCTCGTTGTCCGCAACGTTGTAGCGGCGCTCGTTGTTGTTGCGCAGCCAGTTGTAGTTGCTGGATGTGGACAGCGAGTGACGAACGAGGTACTCGAAGTCGTTCGGCACACCCGCAACCGCTGCAGCCGCCTCGGCGTAGCGGTTCAGGTTGAGCAGAATGCGACCGTGCAGAACCTGCAGCGCATACAGAACGCGCTCGTCGTCGGCTGAAGCTCCGGTGATGAGTGCACGCCCCGCAATCACCTGATCGAGCGCCCGCTCGAACGCAGCGGTGGTGGTAACGGGAGTGCCGAACTCCTCACGTCCATCTGTCACCGTGCTGAACACAATGCCGTTGCAATAGTGCTCGGCAATCAGGTTGGCCACGTAGGCCTGTACGAAATACATCTCGGCCCTGTGCCAGCCTGGAGCCGCAGGGCTGAACTCCTCGAGCAGCTGCACGGCCTGCTCACCCGAGAGGCGAGCACGGTGCAGGCTCCTGTTTGCATCGGTCAGGAAGTTGTTCTGGACCGTGATGATACGCTGGTCGATTTCCTGGCGAGCAATGAACGAGTCTCCGTTGATGTACTCATCGGCGAACATTCCGCTGAGCATGAAGAACTCGCCGCTTCCGCTGGTTGCGGTCGCGAGGCGTGCGAGTGCGCCGAGGCGCACCGCGTTTGCTCCGGCCGGTGACTGAACGTCACTCGGGTTGATGATGTCCGGATCGGTGAGATCGAGGATATCGGTGGGCGAGCATGCACTCACGACAACTACGCCTGCCGCGAGCGTGCTCAGCGCCGCCGAACGAAAAATCCTGCGCGCACTGAGGCGCGAGGTTCGGCTGGTATGTGTAAGCATTCTTGGAGTCATCAGAAGCCGAAGGAAACGCGGAATGTGTAGTACGTGGGCGGTGCGAAAGCCTGGAAGGAAGACGGTGAGTCACCCGTGGTTCCAAATGCTTCCGGATCCACTCCGGTGTACTCCGTCCAGATCATTCCGAGGTTACGCGCAGCAAGGGTTGCGGTGATGCTGCGACCGCGCAGTGCCTCTGCCCACTCCTGAGGAGCCGTGAGTGAGAGCGACAGCTCGCGGAAGCGGAGGAAGTCACCGTCCTCGAAGAAGCCTGCAACCGAGCGGCTGGGATGCTCACGTACCATCACCGTACGGGCCTGCTCGAAGAGCGAGGCATTCGGGTTGATCAGCCCCGAGCAGTTGTTGCGGCTGGCGCAACGGATACGCTCGGAGTTGTTGTACACCAGGTGACCACCCTTGTAGTCGATCATACCTGCAAGGCGCAGGCGGCGTCCCCAGAACTCGAAACCGTTGGTGAGCGCCATTTCGATCTTCGGCATGTTGGTGCCGTGATAGATGGCGGTATCACTTACCACGATCTCGGAGATGCTCTGGTCGGCATTGTACTCGATGATGCCGTTGCCATTCTTGTCCTCGTAGCCGAGCAGTCCGCGCGACCAGTAGCCATGCAGCGGGTATCCTGCGCGCTCCTGCTGCGTGGTTCCCGTGATGGTCGGAACGTTGCCCAGCGACACCAGCTTGTTGCTGTTGCTGGATGCGTTAAGCGACATGTCCCAGCCAATCTGGTCACGCTGCAGGATCTGGCCGTTGAACAGCGCTTCCCAGCCCTTGTTGGTTACCTCACCGAGGTTCTCGAAGCGCGACGTTGCGCCCGTTCCAAGAGACGGCGGCAGGATGCGGCTGATCAGAGCGTCCCTCGAGACCTTGTTGTAGTACGTGACCTCGGCGGACAGACGGTTGTTGAAGAACGATCCATCGAAGCCCACTTCGAACTCGGTGGAACGCTCCGGCTTCAGGTTGGAGTTACCGAGCGTGCTGAATACGAGGCCCGGCTCTTCACCGCTCTCGCCAAGTACCGCGGTGGACGAGTAGTACTGCACTGCGTCCGTGGTACCAGGCTGAACGCCTGCTGCTCCGTAGGCGCTGCGCAGACGGAACTGGTTGATCCAGCTCGGCGAACCGAAGAACGGCTCTTCCGACACGACCCAGGATACGGAGAACTTCGGGTAGAACACCGTCTTGAAGTCAGCTCCGAATGCACTGTTGCGGTCTGAGCGAACCGCACCGGTAACGAACAGGCGATCGCGGAAGGCGAAGCGCTGCTCGATGTATGCGCCGAGTGTGCGGCTTTCCGTTGTGCCGTCGTCCGAAAGACGCTCAGCACCTGACGACACCGTGGTTCCACCCGGGGTGAGTCCGCGGCCGGTGGCATAGGTGGCGCTGAAAATGTTGCGGTAGAACTGAACGCCGGCCGTGGTCTCGGAGCCGATGTCGTTCGTGAGCTGCCGGTTGGCGCTGGCACCGAGGTCTACGGTGTACATGTAGAAGTTGGTGCGGTTCTCACGCTTGAAGCCCTGGCGATCGGTTGACGAGGTGCAGTCACCGAAGCGGCAGAGCTGGTGGTCAGCGCGCATGATGAAATCGAGGCCTGCATTGGCACGGAACGACAGCCAGTCGGTGGGACGGAAGTTCGTGCTTGCCGAGGTGATGAAGCGCTCGATTGCCTGGCTGGTCTCCGTCTGGTACACCCTGCGGGGCGTGTACTCGCGCCATCCCCAGAGGGTGTCGCCGGCGGCGTTCGTGTTGTACTTGAAGCCGGGACCACCATAGATGTTGGCGGCGACACCGGCGGTACCGGAGTCATCGCTTCGCACCAGCTGCATGTCCGAGGAGATGTAGCCCGCGCTCACCGCAACGTCCAGGTTGTCCGTTGGAACGATGTTGATGTTGGCGCGAGTGGTGATCCTCGTGAGGCCGTTCGGGTTGCGCTGGTTGCTGTTCAGCGAGAGGCCGTTTGCGGCCATGTAGCGCTTCTCGAACTCGGGAACCTTCGTGATGCCGTCTTCGTCTTCCCACTCACCGTGCAGGAAGTAGCGGAGCGTCTCGGAACCACCGCGAACCTGCAGGCCGTGCTGCTGGCGGTATCCCGTGCCGAACGGAGTGGTTTCCGGATCGGCAACGACGTTGAAGCTCGTGACGCTGTCACGAACGCAGGCGCCGGATGCAACCTGCGTCAGGTAGCACTGCGAGGTGTTGGACACCGTGGAGATGTCGCGCCACGCACGCCACGCCGTGGGATAGTCATTGCGATCCTGCATTGCCGTCTGCTCGGTGTAGTACGTCCACTGAGGAGCACCGGCAACACCACGCTTGGTGGTGATCACGATAACGCCGTTGGCCGCGTCCGTTCCATACAGCGTTGCCGCTGAAGGTCCGCGAATTACTTCCATTGACTCGATCTCGTCCGGGTTCAGATCGCCGATGCGGCTTGCCGTGCTGCCGCCGACGCTCACCGACGAGGAGCCAGTGGTGCCTTCCATGCGAACACCGTCAATTACATAGATCGGGTTGTTCGAGAGTGAAAGCGAGCTGTTACCGCGGATCCGGATCCGGATACCTGCACCGGTCTGTGTTGCAGGCAGAACCATTACGCCTGCGGCTCGCGAAGTAAGCAGGTCACCCACGTTGGTGACAGCGCTCGTCTCCACCACCTTTGCTGCATCAACCTGGGCAATCGAGTTTCCAACCTCGACACGCCGCTGCTCACCGGTTGCGGTGGTGACCACGGGATTCAGGGCGATAGCCATGGTGGTCATCCGAATGTTGGCGGTCGTTTCCTGACCGGCAACCACGTTCACCGTCTGTCGGATTTCGCTGAAGCCCACGCGAAGTGCGCGAAGCTCAACGGAGCCTGCACGAACCCCACGGATTACGTACCGGCCTTCGCTGTTGGTAATCGCGCCCTGCGTTGTACCGACCACCGATATCTGGGCAGCCGGGATCGGCTGTCCACTGGCCGATTCAAGCACCTGACCGATGATCGTTCCTTCCTGCGCCTGTGCACCTAGGTCATTGCCGGCGAATGCGCCCGCTAGCAACGCCGCGGTGAGTGCGCCGAGTACTCTGCGCCAACTCATGAACACCTCTCTTCGATCTTTTCGGGTGTGGCTGATCTACCGGCAGGGTTGCCGGTCGCGTCGGCGCTACAGTAAGTCCGAACGCAGGATTTTTCCAGACTTGCGTGATGGGAACACCGTAGCCCCGGGCCATTAACCCTAATGACATGCACAGGTGAAACGGGATATGAATTTCCGCCAGGTGCGCGCGGCGTTAATGCGCGGGGGTCGTCAAACGCGCATGCGACATCTGCCTGTTGCAACACCGTTCGTGAACCGGTTGCTCGAACCGGTGAAAGCGTCAACGAACGACGGCAAAAAGACGTATAATTTTATTCGGACAAGCCTACCAAACTTCTATCGGAGTTGCCTTCCGTGAGAGCATTTCGCGCCAGGACTGGTGCCCTGTTGCTTGCGTCGGGAATGCTGCTGGTTCCTGCTGCTGCAGAAGCACAGGGAGCACGCGGCACTGCGCCTTCAATTGCCCAGCAGGTTGAGATTCGCCGCACCGAGTACGGCGTACCGCACATCACCGCCGCAAATCTCAAGGCTGCGTATTACGCGCTTGGATACGTGCAGCTCGAGGATCATGGCCCGAAGGTGGCCATGGGGCTTCTGCGGGCGCGTGGCGAGATGGGCCGCTGGTTCGGGCCGGACAGCATGGATAGCGACTTCCTCGCGAGTATCGCGTACGGCGTTGGTGTTGAGAATTACACCCGGCTCGATCAGGAAACCCGCGATGCCTACGAAGGCTTTGCCATTGGCGTGAACCGCTATATCGAAATGCATCCGGAGAAGTTTCCGGAGGGTTTCTCGCCGCAGTTCACCGGTTACGACGTGGCAGCACGCGACGTTAACCTCGTTCGCGTAAATGAGGCGCGACAGTTCCTCATGCGTATGCGCAGGGCGAACGGTGAGAGCACGACCACGGAGGGTGAGGGTGATGCCGCAGAGGGCGACTACGTAACCGGCGGCGAAGGAATGGACATCGGCAGCAGGCCGAAGCCGATGGTGGGTGCAGATCCGATCGAGGAGGGTTCAAACGCATGGGCGTTTGCGCCGAGCCGCACTCGGTCGGGCAGGGCCGTGCTGGTGCGCAATCCGCACCTGTCGTGGACCGCCGGCTATTACGAGGCGCACATGAAGGTGCCGGGAGTGCTGGAGTTCTACGGCGACTTCCGTATCGGTGGCCCGTTCGGCGTGATCGGCGGCTTCAATCGCTACCTCGGTTTCGCCACCACCAACAACTGGACGGATCTTAACGAGATCTATTCACTGGACGTGGATAGCACTCGTGCAGACCACTACCTGTTCGACGGTGCCTCGGTGCCGATGGAGAGGCAGCTGGTTACGGTAACCTTCAGGAACGGCCCCGGATTCAGCACCGAGACGCGCGAGATGTGGCGCACTGCACTCGGCCCCGTGATTCTGCGCGAAGGCGGCAAGGTATACGTGCTGCGTGGAGCGAACGACGGCGAATACCGCGCGGGCGAGCAGTTCCTGCACATGATGCGCGCCGAATCACTCGCGCAGTGGAAGGAGGCAATGCGCATGCGTGCAAGGCTCAACTCCAACTTCACGTATGCGGATCGTGATGGAAACATCCTTTACGTGTGGAATGCCGCAGTGCCCGACCTGCCGCACGCGAGCGGTGGCGACACGCTTGCCATTCCGGCCCGCACCACTGCAGACATCTGGACCCGCTTCGTACCGTTTGATTCGCTGCCGCAGCTGCTGAATCCGCGCGGTGGATACGTGCGTAACGAGAACGACTCGCCGCACTTCACGAACATGAACCAGGTGATGGATGACGCGAAGTTCCCGGACAACTTCCCGGAGCCTTCGCTGCGCCTGCGCAGCCAGCTGAGCCTGCAGCTGATTGACAACCGCCAGCGCTACACGCTGGAACAGATCATGGACCTGAAGAACTCGTACCGGATGCTGCTGGCCGATCGAGTGAAGGACGATCTTCTCACCGCGGTTCGTGCAGGCAACCCCGATGCGACGACATCGCGTGCGGCAGACATGCTTGCCGCATGGGACAATACCGCCGCACACGAGAGCCGCGGCGGCGTGCTGTTCGAGACCTGGTGGCGCAAGTACACGGAAGGAGAGTCACCGGACTCGATGTTCGCACATCCATGGAACATCGATGAACCGATCACCACTCCGCGCGGACTGAAGGACGGGGCCCGTGCCGCGGAAGCGTTCAAGTGGGCGGTTGCCGAAACCGCCAATCGCTACGGCAGCTTCGATGTGCCGTGGGGTGAGGTGCACCGTGTGCGCATGGGCGACACCGATGTGCCGGTGGGCGGTTGCGGTGGTGCGCTTGGCTGCTTCCGTGTGCTGAACTTCCGTACCGACGATGATGGAAAGCGTTCGGTGATCGGCGGCGACGGTTGGGTGATCGGCGTGGAGTTCGGCCGTGATGTACCGCGCGGCTATTCGGTGCTGGGCTACGGCCAGAGCGCGATTCCGGGGCACGAGTACTTCGGTGACCAGGCAGCGATGTTCGCGGCCGGCAAGTACAAGAAGATCCTGTGGACGGACAGCGACGTTGAAGCCGGCACAGTCGTGAGGTACCGGCCGGGAGTGGACCGGTAGCTCTGCCGGCAGGGACTGACGCTGGATAAGAGAAACTGCCGTGGATTCGCACTCGCGAGTCCAGGGCAGTTTTCGTTAGGGCAGCCGGTTGGCGGAAATGCTCAGATTCGTCCCGGCAGCATCCGGTAAAGTTCACGGGCCGTGCGGATATCGCGCGCCGAAAGTCGGGAGACGACGCCCGAGTGGCTGGGAGCCATGATGTCTTCCGGCTGGTCGCTGTGCGGCAGGCCTATCACGTGCCCTGCCTCGTGCAGCGCGGCAGCACGTATCAGTTCCGGAGAGAGAGCGCTGCCATCTACGGCATGTACCGCAAGCGAGACCTCGGCGGCGGCAACCCAGCCGTCCGGCGTGTAGTGCCGGCGCGCGTGCCCAACGAGTCCACCGTCACGTGAGTCTGCCTGGAAGCTGTCTCGCCAGGTGACGATAACCTGCGCGCCTGCCGAGTCATCAACGAACCTGAACTCCACGGGAACGGCAGCGCGCCAGTCGTCGAAGGCCTCACGAGCGGCTGCGACCATTCGCGGGTGCCAGCCGCGCAGGGTGGAGGCGGGCGACACCCACACCCTTACCGGTGTGGCGGTCTGCCAGCGCGTAATCACATGCTCGCCGTCCGCGATGATGCGCGGCAGGTAGGTGTCGGGCGCAAGCGCCTCCAGCGCAGCGCGCCGTTCGCGACGCGCCGCTTCCGATTCTGCGTCCGTCGAGGCTGGCGTGCCAGGCTTGAGATCCAGTGAACCCGAACCCGAACCCGCGCCTGACGCGAAGCGCGAGGAGCCCGAGTCTGCCATGGCTCCACCGTCTTCATGAGACGCTGCCGAATGTTCCCGCGCCACTGCCGAACCCGTGGCTCCCGATGCCTGGAACGCAACAAAGGCGGCCAGCCCACCAACGAGCGCCATCGG